>JBFXKR010000328.1:0-3235 GCA_050173595.1 Candidatus Berkiella sp. | reverse complement strand
GCCATAGACGAAACACATGCATATTATTCATATACCACACAAAATACAATAGGCATCGACTTCTTTATTGGCAATAAAAATTTACTAAATAAAGGGTATGCAATACATGTTTTATCTCGCTTTATCAAAGAGCATTGTGAAGGGGCAGACAGGATCCTGGTAGATCCGCAGCCATCGAATGCAAAAGCCATCCAAATATACAAAAAGTATGGATTTACTGAAATGGGGAAGCAGATCATTCAGGGAAGAGCACATATCATGATGGGAATTAATTTACGTCGAACAGTAAGAGCTATCATATTTAATTCTGAAAAAAATATCTTGTTGATGCATGTTTCTACTTGGCCTGCTTTAGAAAATAATACAAATAAACATCATTCGTTTTGGTGTACCTTAGGGGGTAGAATCGAAAAAGGAGAGTCAATTGAAACGGCTTTAACAAGAGAATTGTATGAAGAAGGAGGGTTTACTGATTTTCAAAAGTCACTATTAGCATATGGAGAGCTGGTTTTAAATTTAAGCGGCTTTTCAACCAGGCTTATTGAGATATATTATGCTGTTCATGTCAGTACAAATGAAACAATAACCACTCATTTAACTCAAGAAGAAAAAGAAGTTTTTAAAGAGCTTCGCTGGTGGTCTTTAGATGACTTGCGTCAAACACAGGAAACAGTTTTTCCAGGATGTTTGGTAGAGCTTGCGACAAGCTATCTTAAGGCGCCATCACTTTGGCTATTCAAAGAAATTAGTCTTGATTAAGGTTGTAGTAAGTAATCACGAACTAAGATAGCTTTGTTAATCGATAAATATGATTTCAATATCAAAAATGTGTATTATGCTGACAATATTATGTATTTTTGTGCATTGTGTGCCATTAAAAAGTGATCCTTTAATGAGAGTTTAAGCACTTCCGTGTCCCTTTTGCAAAAGGGCGTGATTTAAATTTTCTAATGGTTTAACCTGAGCGCGAGCATGATATCACGCTCTAGGCTTTTTCTTTTTCAAACCTTTTTTGGAATCTGCTTTAATGGTAGATTCTTTACCCTTTTGAAATCTAAACGCATCACTTGCAGATACCTTTTCCATCATCAACGGTAAATGCGTTCGCCGATTAATAAAATCAATGACATTTTGCTTTCGTTGTGCAGGCTTCTTATCCCTCCAAATTTTCCTTGCAAGATCTTTTTTAAGCTCTTTAACGCCATCGATAATAAAGTCTTTACGACGGTGCTCCAAGCTCCAATTAGGATCCTTCTTAAGCTGCTTCTCTAAATGTTGGTCCAATTCTTTTTCAGTCATTTTAAGATATAACTTCATCCGGTTAAGAATGAAAGCGTTTTCGTTAAAACGATCAGGTCCTAGCTCAAATCGGTTATGGTGCATAAACATCGTTGCAATGGATTCTTCAGACCATTTGCTAGCAGCAATAGGTTGACGGGGATTATCTTTATTGCTTACTTCTTCAAGTGCAAGCGCTAGACGAAACTGAAATAATACACTATCAACTGCAGACTGATGTGTTGGCTCCATAAAATTACGTGTATAGTTTGGTCCGCCTGGTGTTCCGAGAATTATTCTAGGAAGTCCAATTTTTTTATTAGCTTTATTTTTTTCAGTATATAACTTATAAATATTGACTGCTAAACTTGTTATTCGGTCATCATCTAAACGAGCTGTATCACCTGCATAAAAATAAATTTCATTACGATCTTTAGGGCTAATAAGCCAACTTGTAACCAGGGATTTATGGTGATCAGCCAAATCTCGACCTGAGCGATGATTTGCCGGTAAGCTAATGAAGCTTACTTCTTTGCCTGTATTTGAGGTAACAGTTATTTCATCGTGCCATTCAAACTCAGTGACATTAGTAAAACCATATTCTTCTAATACTGCCTTATCTCCCATTGGGCAGAAAATTTTGACTTGCTGATTCTTCTTCTTGAGCTCAATAAGGGAAGGCCAATCCATATGGTCAGGATGATTATGAGAAATCAAAACAACATCCACGGGCGGAAGTATATTAGTATCAATATGTTTTGATTTCGCTCCATAGCCACCAAGCACAGCGATAAAATTCAAGAGTCTCCAATTAAAGGGATGCGTGTCTCCATGAATTGGATCAGTTTCAATGTTCAAACCTTCAGTTTGAATTAACAGACTGGAGTGTGCGAGATTGTGAACTTTAAAATCGTCATCCACACGGTTTTCAATTTTATGTTTATCTCCTGATTTAAAAAGTTTTTCTGTGTCTAAATCTTCATTCTCAGAATAATACTGGTACTTCAATTTCTGTTTTTCGAGATTCTTTTTCTTCTCTTTGGCCCATTGAGTAAAGAAATGTGGACAATAATTTATGATTGAATTTAAAATGGAAATTACAGGAGTGGTATGTAAGTTTGTGTAGATATTTTTAAGGGTTTTGTATAGATTTTCCCATGCTATGTTCTGATCAATGCTCATGTCGAGAGTATCTGGATGGGTAACATATTGGCCTTTAGCATTGGGGGCAGGGGAGAGATAGCTCTTTTCTTCAGTTAAAGTCTCAAGTACTTTTGATAAGAGCTGTGTTTTACCTCGAAACGTCATTTTGCGCTGATTTTCTAAATCTTGGGTGAGATTACGGAATCGAGTTAGCACGATCTACTCCACTTTGAATATCAAATTGTGTAGAATTTTACCATATAAGTCAGTTAATAAAGTCGATTTGAATGCTACAAACGTGTAAAAATCTTCCAACAGATGTTGTAAAATTCACTACAAATCAAAAACCCCCCTTGTCATCGCGAGCTAATGCCGTGCTATGGAGTATGATAGAATGACAGGCTTTTTCGGCATTAGCGTGGCGATCCAGATTAGATCTATCTAACGAAGAAGTATCTTCGTTAGAGAATAAGTTCCTGGATCACCACGCACGGCCGGTATAGTAAATGAATTATCCCATCTTCATAGTGCGGCCTTTGCTCGTGATGACGCAAATTTGATTAAGTGAGCATTCCTTATCGCGGTAGCTGCGCAACAGGTTGATTAAATAAGATTCTGGCACCGTCTTTTAAGGAGCAATGATTTTATAATTTATTACCTACAACGCAATCTGTTTCAAATAACATTTAACAAGCCACGATTGTTATCTTACTTTTAGTGTTAAATCTCAAGTTAAGAATTGTTTATCAAGAAATAATACCCGTTAACACATAACAGAAATTAAAGACAGTTAGAAAAAAAGACATTTAACATA
>JBFXKR010000327.1:0-3253 GCA_050173595.1 Candidatus Berkiella sp. | reverse complement strand
CCCAAGGTTGGCGCTGTATATAATCTGGGTGGTGGTCCTCAAAACAATTGCTCTGTTCTTGAAGCGATTAATCTTTGCCAAAGCATGAGCAAGGAAGAAATGTCTTGGGAATATGAACCAACCAATAGAATAGGTGATCATATTTGGTGGGTAAGCGATATTCGCAAATTCAAACAAGATTTCCCACAATGGGATTTTAAGTATGATCTGACTAAAACCTTAGCAGAGATCTATGTTGCAACCAAAGAGACAATAGCAAACCATGAACACGCATGAAGCACAACGTGGGTGGTTAGAAAAGGGGCAAAGCGGATTATTCTCTGTCGTTATCCCTGCCTATAATGAGGCGCTAAACCTGCAAAATACTTTACCGCCACTTATTAGTGCATTAAATGAAGCTAACATTCACCATGAAATAGTGGTTGTAAATGATAATAGCACTGATAACACCCTCACAATTCTTAGCGAACTCAAAACGACCTACCCTAGTATTCGTGTTGTTACTAATGCACCACCTAATGGTTTTGGACTGGCCGTTCGTTGTGGTTTACAAGCATTTTTAGGTGATGCCGTTATTATTGTCATGGCTGATGGCTCAGATTCACCACAAGATGTGGTGGCGTTTTATCAAAAACTTCAAGAAGGCTATGACTGTGTTTTTGGATCACGATTCATATCGGGTGGAAAAACAGTAGATTATCCTGTTCATAAAATGATACTAAACCGATTGGCAAATACCTTTATTCGCGCGTTATTTCAAATTCGCTACAATGACACTACCAATGCTTTTAAATGTTATCGACGACATGTGATAGCAGGACTCAACCCTTTGCTGGCGCATCATTTTAATCTAACGGTTGAGCTTCCTTTAAAAGCCATTATTCGTGGCTATCGGTATGCTGTCGTTCCAAATGCTTGGTACAATCGCAAAGAAGGTGTCTCAAAATTAAAAATCACGGAGATGGGAAGCCGCTATTTATTTATCGTTTTATATTGCCTGATTGAAAAATTGTTTTCACGGGGTGATTATAAATCAGCTATAGCTTCATGAAGTAGCGATCTGAGCCTGACTGATCCCCATAGTTATTTTAAAAAAAACTATTAAAAAAGTTATGAGGATACATCAGGATCTGAGCCCTTTTTACTGTTTAAATAAGTAGCCTTGTATTGCAATTATAAGATCCACGACTTAATCTTAAAGAGTGATCACTTAAAAACGGTAACCACTGTGACAACGCAATATAAATCCTTAACAGTACTTGCTCTTAGCTTTGCTGTATTTATACCGGGTATGGCATATGCCGCGCTTGCGGGTGTGAATTACAATACGCCGGCAACAGGTGGGGCGCCATCTGCATCTGAAGTTGCTTTGGCCTCTGGTGGTGGTTCCTCAAGTGCAGCTGCGGCAACGACAAGTACTGGTACACCGTCGCAAAAAGGCAATCAAGCGTCTGTCGAAAGTATATTACACCCACAACCTAAAGACAAAACCATAAAATTTCCTGAGCCAATGGAAATTGACGATGTTGAAACATTAATTATGGATAATAGTATTAATGCTTATCCTGGCCCCTGCCCCTGTCCTTACAGTCGCAATAGTGATGGATACCAATGTGGTATTGAAGCTGCATACTATAAGCCCGGCGGGTATCGAATCTATTGTTTTCCTGAAGACGTCCGTGGTCAGCTAGATATTTTCTATCGCAAGACTCACTGATTCATTTATATTTTTTCTTAACAAAGAGCAGAAGTCTGCTTTAGGTTTACCTACACCCAAAAATTGACACAATGTGGCTAAGATTGATCTTAAATTAGAAGGGATCAATCATGAAAAAACGTGTACATCAACCCCATTTAAAATTGCCATTATGTTTAACCTGTATTATCAGCGCTACTTTCAGTAGTTATGTTTTTGCTGCTGATCCATTTTTGGGCGTTATCAGATTAAACGATCTTAAAGGAAATGTCAGTTTCTTACCCGCGGGCGAATCAACATGGGTTGATGCACAACGAAATAGACCTTTGATACCTGGTGATATGGTATGGAGTGATGCAGGTGCTCTATCATCATTACAATTTGTTAATGCAACGTTATGTCAAGGTAGCAATAGCTTGGTTTCAATTGCAAACAATAATGATTACTTGGTGCAATTAGAGCTTACTCAAGGCACACTTGATTTGTTTGTGTCAAAACAAGATAGTGATCAAGAATATGAAATAGATACACCCAATCTTGTGTTTCATACTTATGCTCCTGGGCACTATCGTATTACTGTTAATTCTGATGATAAGACAACAACAGTTAATGTGGTTGAAGGCGATGGTGAAGTCTACGGCGTAGATGCAGCTTATTTCATCAACAACGAAGATGCTTATGTATTTAAAGGTGATGAATTAAAAGGTTTTAAGAGCGTCAATAGCAATGCCAAAGATGAACAATCACGTTGGTGTACCAATCAGTTGCCAGCTGATCATAATGCAACACAGAGTACGAATTATGTAGGGTATAGTGATTTAGATTACCATGGTAACTGGGAAAAAATTAAAGATTATGGTTTAGTTTGGTCACCCAAGGGTGTTGATTCAGGATGGGCACCGTTTCAAGATGGTCATTGGGTGTGGGTAGAGCCTTGGGGTTGGAATTGGGTTGGTGATGAGCCATGGGGCTTTGCGCCTTATCATTATGGTCGTTGGGCTAAAATTGATAAAAAATGGTATTGGGTACCAGGACAAAGTGCGCAGGCACCTATTTACATGCCCGCAGCAGTTTCTTTTTTAATGGTGGATGATAGTTCAATCGTTGCATGGTTTCCGTTAGCAGTAGGTGATGTTTATATTCCTCCGTTTTATGTCAGTTTTGAATATTTAACATCTATTAACGTTACCAACTCTTTGATGCTAAAAGCTGATATTAAAGTCGCTTATGATGATTCTACTAAAATGAAGCCATATTTGTATCAAACTGATCCAAGCGCTATTACAGCTTTAACGACTGCTGCTTTTGCTGATTCAATGCAGTCTAAAAAGCTAAATATTGCGCTTTCAAAAGATTTGATGGATTCAGGATTTAATTCTCCTGTTGCAGCTGTTGTACCAAATCAGTACAGTGTACAAGGTGAAAGACATGGTACCTTAAGTGTGCCGCCTAATGAATTAATTGGTGAAAGAACATTAGCATTAAACCACGCTTATACTTCGCCTATTGGTATTGAAAACAAAGCATCCCTTTTAACTAAAGATCCAGGAAGAGTGC
>JBFXKR010000326.1:0-3255 GCA_050173595.1 Candidatus Berkiella sp. | reverse complement strand
ATTGTTGGCACGCGAATAGCGAAACCATCCAATTTGCCTTTTAGCTCTGGTAATACTAAACCAATGGCACTGGCGGCACCTGTTTTGGTTGGGATCATCGAATGTGTCGCTGAGCGGGCACGTCGTAAATCTTCATGATAAACATCTGTTAGCACTTGATCGTTTGTATAAGCATGAACAGTCGTCATCAAACCACTTAAGACTTTTAATTTATCATGCAAAGGCTTAACAAGTGGCACTAAACAATTGGTGGTGCAAGATGCATTGGAAACAATGAGATTTTCGCTTTTTAATGATTTGTGATTGACACCATAAACAATGGTTGGCAAGTCATTGCCTGCTGGCGCTGATATCAATACTTTTTTTGCACCTGCTTCTAAATGGGCTTTTGCTTTCTCTGTGCTTGCAAAAAATCCTGTGCATTCAAATACAACATCTATTCCCAGCTTTTGCCAAGGTAGCTTGCTTGGATTACGTTCAGATAATACTTGGATTTCATCACCATCAATTATCAAACTACCATCTGCACCTGTTGTAACATTTTTACTAAAACGACCATGGGTTGTGTCATATTGTGTCAGGTGCGCATTAATTTTTGTATCACCTAAATCATTTATCGCAACTATTTTAAATTCGTTTTGCCTATTGGCATCGTACAATGCCCGAAGAATATTTCGACCAATTCTGCCATATCCATTGATTGCAACTTTAATTGTCATGATTATTCCTCACTTAATACTTCATTAACGTTGTTTATAATATTTTCTACAGTGATTCCAAGTGCTTTATAGATTGCTGATGCCGGTGCTGATTCACCATATCTGTCGATAGCAATAATTCGGCCCTTGGGTCCAACATATTTATGCCAACACAGACTTGCACCTGCCTCAATCGCAACGCGAGCACTGATATTTTTTGGCAATACACTTTCTTTGTAGGCACTGTCTTGATTTTCAAATACTTCCCAACAAGGCAGCGATACCACTTGAACAGGAATATTTTTATCATTAAATTGTTTTGCTGCTTCAAGACACAGTGAAACTTCTGATCCAGTACTGATGAGTATCACTTTGGGTACACCGTTGCATGCGCCAATGATATATCCGCCCTTGTGGATGTTCGCTAATGTTGCTGAATCTCTTGTAATGCCTGGCACATTTTGGCGCGTCAAGATAAGTGTCGTTGGGCCATCTTTGCGCTCAATGGCACTTTGCCATGCCACCACAGTTTCTGTAGCATCACAAGGACGCCAATTATGTAAACCTGGTGTTACACGTAACATCGTTAAATGTTCGATGGGTTGATGGGTTGGCCCATCTTCGCCAAGACCAATTGAATCATGACTAAAAACAAATAAAGCGCGTTGCTTCATTAATGCCGCTAGGCGTACAGCGTTTCGCATATAGTCTACAAATGTCAAGAATGTGCCACCGTAGGGGATAAAACCGCCATACAATGCCATGCCATTCATCATCGCCGCCATACCAAATTCTCTTACACCATAATGCAAGTAGTTACCTTGTTTTTCATCATGCGTAACAACTCTTGAACCACCAAATAAGGTTAAGTTCGATTCACTTAAATCAGCAGAGCCACCAAATAATTCTGGTAGTATCTCTCCAATGCTTTCTAAAACAAGCTGGGAAGCCTTTCGAGTTGCTAATGTTTTATTTTGTTGCTGCGTTTGTGATAATAAATCATCTATATGAGATTGCCACACATCAGGTAACTCGCCCTTCATACGTCGTGTTAAAGCTTTGGCGAGATCAGGATATTTTTTCTCATATTGTTCAAATAATGTATTCCAAGCATCATTTTGAGCCTTGCCATTTTCTCGATGGCTCCAAGCTTGTTTGATTTCTTCGGGTACTACAAATGGAGGATAATGCCATCCTAAAGTTTCTCTGGTGGCTGCAACTTCCGTTTCTCCTAAAGCAGCACCATGGCATTTTTCTTTGCCTTGTAAGTTAGGAGCACCATAACCAATAATCGTTTTGCAACAAATCAATGTTGGCTGGTTTAAATTTGCACGCGCTAAATCAATAGCAGCTTGTATCGCTTTGGCATCATGGCCATCTACATCTCTAATAACATGCCAACCATAGCTTTCAAAGCGCATCGGCGTATCGTCGTTAAACCATTTCTTCACAGGGCCATCAATAGAAATGCCATTGTCATCCCAAAAAGCAATTAATTTACCTAAACCGAGTGTGCCAGCAAAAGAACAAGCTTCATGAGAAATTCCTTCCATTAAGCAGCCGTCACCTAAAAAGGCGTAGGTAAAGTGATCAATGATTGGAAAACCTTCTCGGTTAAACGTAGCGGCCAATGTTTGCTGCGCTATTGCCATACCGACGGCATTCGCAATACCTTGTCCTAAAGGACCTGTTGTTGTTTCAACCCCTGGGGTAATACCGACCTCAGGATGCCCTGGCGTCTTAGAATGTAGCTGCCTAAAAGCCATGAGATCTTCCATCGAGAGATCATAACCACTTAAGTGCAATAAGGCGTACAACAGCATAGAACCATGCCCATTAGAGAGCACAAAGCGGTCTCGATTTATCCAAGTGGGGTTTGCTGGGTTATGTTGCAAATAGTCTTGCCATAGAACTTGGGCGATATCCGCCATTCCCATTGGCGCCCCCGGATGGCCAGAGTTGGCTTTTTGAACGGCGTCCATACTTAGTGCACGAATTGAATTAGCTAATTGGCGACGTGTCGGGGCAACCATGCAAAGCTCCTCGCAAATTGATTGGTCATTAATATTACATAAATAGACTCAAATAGGCGGGCAAATTATACCACCTAACTAGGAGAAAATCCCGTGAACTCACCTAGTATCGGGATTTATTTCCACTTAATTGAACATCCTTGACTGGGAACTTGTTCTTTTGGGCCTTTGCCAGTACTCATTACCAATTTCAGGGCTTCGACCAATTCGCGCTTGGCGCCAGCTGGCGCAGGTTTAATACCGCTTTCATCTAATCTCCCGCGGTACTGCAATTTTAAGTTAGAATTATATCCAAAAAAATCAGGTGTGCACACTGCCCCATAAGCTCTTGCCACAGCTTGAGTTTCATCCAACAAGTAGGGGAAGGTAAACCCCATTTCAGTGGCAATACTTTGCATATTTTTGTAGCTATCTTCAGGGTAGTCGGTTGGATCATTTGAGCAAATAGCAACACATCCCATGCCTGCTTCTTGCAAGGTTTTTACATCTTCTAGTAAGCGCGGCAAAATAGCTTTCACATAAGG
>JBFXKR010000325.1:0-3259 GCA_050173595.1 Candidatus Berkiella sp. | reverse complement strand
TCACCATCGGAAGGAAAAAATGAAATCCCAACACTGATGGTGAAAAATATTACATGCTCAGCTATCTTATACGGTATTGTACAGATTTCAATGATTGATTGAACATAAGATGCCATCACCGATGGCTCGTTAATTTCTGGCTCTATCACACCAAATTCATTTTCGCTGATTTTGGCAACCGTTGCCTTGCCAGCAACGAAATCGACTAGTCTATCTTTAAAGGCCACCAAAAACTGCTGCGCGACTTGCTGACCATAGGTATTGTTTACCTCAAAATAATCATCCAGTCGAATAATGAATATTCCAAGCTTTACTTGTGATTTTCTTGCATGATTAATTTCCATTGCTAAATTTTGTTGAAAGATGACTTTATTCGGGAGCGCCGTAGTTTCATCGGTAGTTGATAGTCGCTCAAGCTCACTTTGTGCCATTTTTCTATCTGTAATATCCATCCCAAAAATACCAATTGTTTTGCTACCCATGGGAACGATGTTTAAAGCAAAATGGCGCTTAGCACAGGCAATATCAACATTTTGGATTTTACCTGATAAAGTAACTTGTCGAATGACTTCACGCCACTGGGCGGGAAGCTTTTCATTTAAATTTGTTTTCCAATGAACCAAAATTGGCGCGCAGGCAGGATTAGCAAATGTCAGTACACCAAGGTTGTTTATCCGCATCACGGGATTAGGGTTGGCAGCAGGGAAATCTAGTAATTCAGAATAGGCTTTTTCTTCTCGGACTAAACTAGCCTGTAGCGCTTTCTTTAGCAGCATAGCTAAATATACACACAGCCCTAAAGCTATGAGCAAGATAAATGCTACGATTTGCCAAATGAGTACGCTCACCGTCTAAAAACCCAGATCATTTTTATAAAGGTATATTATTAATAATTATAGGGGGTTTCGATACGACTTTTCTAAGGTACACTAAGGGCTATTACACCCATTTTAATTGAGATAGAGGGATCTATGCAGACAAATAATTTTGTGAGCGTTGCCATCATGTGTGCTTTGCCTTTGATGAGTGCTGCCAGTAACAATTCAAGTTCATCTTTAGCACCTGCGCATGCTTGTCTTGAGCAATACAATGTTGGCCACTTCAATGAGGCCCTTCAATTATGCCATCCGCTCGCACAAAAAGAAGATCCTGTTGCACAATATGTATTGGCAATGCTTTACAAAAGAGGCAAGGCAGTTAACCCCTCACAAATTGATTCTGTTATATGGCTGTCACGCTCTGCGGATAATGGTTATGCTGCATCGCAACTACGTCTTGGCAAAATTTTAAGCACAGGATCAGTGGAAGCTCCTAATCACAGCAAAGCCGTGTATTACATTACCAAGGCTGCTCACCAAAATGATAAAGATGCACAGTTTCTATTAGCTTTATATTATATCAATGGCATTGGTGTTAGCTTAAGCAGTGAAAATGCTTTGAAATGGTATAACAAAGCCATTGAAAATGGCTTAGAGGCACCAGCTGTTTCAGTGTCAGCGCATGCTAAAGCAAAACCTAAAAAGCAAGACGCCAGCAATCCTGAGCATTTCGCTTGGCTAAAAATGGCAGCGCAAAATAATGATAAGGATGCGCAATTTGAAGTGGCAATGCACTATGTCAATGGTCAAGACACAACCCAAGATGATGCACAAGCGATTGAATGGCTAACAAAATCTGCTGCACAAAATAACCCACTGGCAATGAATTATTTAGCATGGATGGCAATGTCTGGAATTGGTATGCCACAAAACACGACACAAGCAATCAAGTGGTTTGTTAATGCACATGATCCTAATCAAGCAACAACATTTAGCTTAAACACCTCAGCCACCCAAGTTGATGCGAACAAACGTATACTTGAACTATTTGAACAAGCAAGTGTATTGCTAAACGCTCATGAACCAGCCAGTCTTGAACGTGGTCTTGAATTGCTTAAACAAGCCGCACACAGTAATCATCCTCAAGCGCAAGCAAAACTTGCCCATTTTTATCAAAATGGCCATCTGGTTAAAGCCAATAAAGAAACAGCTGCAAAATGGTATGAAAAAGCAGCTAGAAATGGTAATTCAGATGCTCAGTATGCGCTTGGTTGGATCTATTTCAACGGCGATGGCGCGCCTAAAAATATCACACAAGCCTATTATTGGTTTAATCAAGCAGCAGCCTATGGCGGAACACGCGCCAAAAGTGCTAAACAATTTGTACGTTCGCAAATGAATGCTCACCAAATAGCCGCTGTTGAAAAAACTAATGCAAAAGTAGCTAAAAAATGAAAGCATTACATCAACATACGCCCCTTTTACTCTCTCATGCGCTAAGTTCTCTTACAAAGCGCAACATCTATTTAAAATATGAAGCACTGCAGCCCAGTGGTTCGTTTAAAGATAGAGGTGTTGGGGCGTTATGTTTATATTATGCTAAGCAAAGTGTAAATGGTTTTATCTCATCTTCTGGCGGCAATGCTGGATTAGCCGTAGCCTATGCAAGCAAAGCCTTAAAGATCCCGGCTAAAGTCATTATCCCCACGACCACACCGGCCATCATGAAAGAAAAACTTTTAGCAGAGAATGTTGAAGTCATGATTGAGGGTGAAAATTGGAATGCAGCCGATCTCCTCGCGCGCAAATTATCAGAGGAATTAGGCTATGCTTATATACCGCCGTTTGATCATCCCGTGATTTGGAAAGGTTATGTTTCGCTCATTGATGAGCTACTGCAAGACAAAATCAAACCTAATGCAATCATTGTTTCTGTCGGCGGCGGTGGACTTTTTAGTGGTCTGGCCCAAGGATTACATACAGTTGGTTGGCAAGATGTTGCTTTGATTACAGCAGAAACGATAGGTGCCGCATCTTTAGCAGAATCAGTCAAGCAACGCCAGCGTGTCAAACTCGACAAAATAGATACCATCGCTGTGACCTTAGGTGCAAAACAAATTTGCCAACAAGCTTTTGAATGGACGCAGAAGCACCCTGTATTTGCACAAACCGTTACCGACAAAGAAGCCGTCAATGCTTGCTTGCGATTTGCAGATGATCATCGCTTGCTGGTAGAACCTGCTTGTGGCGCTTCTTTAGCACTACTTTATGAAAACCGTCCTATTTTAGAGCAATTCGATAATATTGTGGTGATAGTCTGTGGGGGCAATGGCGTCAATCCAACCTTGCTATCACAGTGGCAAAAGCAGTTTGGTTTGGCTTAATTATTTACATTGAACGGACATTTTGCATAGATTGAAACAATCTTAGCTTTTTATGTT
>JBFXKR010000324.1:0-3263 GCA_050173595.1 Candidatus Berkiella sp. | reverse complement strand
AGTTATAGGCCTCATCTGCAACAACTTGCAAAAATGGATGTGCTTATTTTAGATGATTGGGGGTTAAGCGCTTTTACAGAGGAACAATACCGAGATCGATTAGAATGACTGGATGATCGACATCAAGTTTGTTCAACCATTGTAACGAGCCAATTTCCAATTAAGCACTGGTATGAAACATTAAATTGAGCAATACCGAACTCAATATCTTAACCATTAAAATTCTTGATTTTTCCCAAACAGGATTGTGACTTATGATGAAGCAGTCTCATGATATGGTAGTGTCAGATTCAGAAGAGGAAGATTTAAAAACCCTATCTGAATGGTTAGGAACAACTTCCATTTATGATTTAAAAAAGAAGGTAGATGAGCTCTTAAGTCGCCCAGCTATGCCAAGTACTTCTAGGGATGATTTAACACATCAAAAAGCCCCCTCTCCCATGCTCCGGTCTATGCTATGCATATTCCAGTCCAAAATTGGCAGCCATTCCAGATTAAAGTTGCAGGTGATTCCAGTAGGTGCTGCAGGTCAAATTTCGTTGTGTGATCTTTACATTCATTGAGCGTTTTAGCGACATAAAGTGTGATATACCCGTTTCTTTTTGAACCAAAAGGAACGGGATTATGCCTATGGAGCGCTTAACCATGAGAAAAATACGTGAAGTACTACGCTTAAAATTTGAATGCCACTTGAGCAATTCTAAAATTGCGCTAAGTTGTAATATATCTCGCGAATCTGTTCGCAAATATTTGGCAAGAGCTCATCAAGCCAACTTAACTTGGCCTTTACCTTTACCTGATAAGCTAGATGATGAAAAGCTAGAGCAATTATTATTTCCTTATGAATTTCAACCTCCGAAAATGTCTTTGCCAGACTTGCAATGGGTTCATCAAGAATTAAAAAAACCAGGCGTTACACGTTGGTTGCTTTGGGAAGAATATCGAGCAAATCATGCCAATGGAATTGGCTATAGTCAGTTTTGTGATTTATATCGACAATTTAAGCAAACACTTGAACCATCAATGCGCCAAATGCATAAAGCGGGCGAAAAATTATTTGTCGATTATGCAGGAATGACTTTGCCATGGATTAACAAGAATACGGGTGAAGTTTTTGATGCTGTTATTTTTGTTGCGGTTATGGGAGCCTCTAACTACACGTATGTTGAAGCCACTCGCACACAGTCACTCCCTGATTGGATTGGTGCTCATGTACGAACATTTCAATTTCTAGGAGGGGTCCCTCAAATTCTAGTTCCTGATAATTTAAAAAGTGGCGTTACATCTGCGCATCTTTATGAACCAGAAATTAATCTTACTTATCAAGATATGGCAAATCATTATGGCATAGCCATTATTCCTACGCGCGCAGGAAAACCAAAGGATAAAGCTAAAGTAGAAGTTGGTGTTCAAGGGATTGAACAACAAATTTTAGCAAAATTGAGAAATCATACATTTTTTAGTGTAGAAGAAATCAATGCAGCTATAAAACCTTTACTGAAAGAATATAACGATAAATTATTTCAAAAAATGCCTGGCAGCCGTCTATCAGAATTTAATACCATTGATAAACCTGCAATAAAAGCATTGCCTTTGCATGCGTATGAATATGCGCAGTGGAGAAAAGCACGAGCAGGCATTGATTATCATGTTGCCTTTGAATATCACTATTACAGCGTACCCCATCAATATATTAAACACGAACTAGATTTACGTATTACACAAACACTCATTCAATGTTTTTATAAGAGTAAATTAATAGCTGTTCACGCACGAAGTTATAAAAAAGGACATACCACTGTTAAAGAACACATGCCTAAACATCATCAAGCCTATGCTGAATGGACGCCAGAACGACTTTTACATTGGGCGAAACAAAATGGTGCACAAACCGAAAAATTAATCCATGCCATGCTGTTATCAAGAGCGGTACCGCAACAAGCTTTCCGTGCTTGTTTAGGCGTTTTGCGATTAGGAAAAAATTATGGTGTTCATCGTTTAGAAAAAGCTTGTGCTCGTGCTTTAGCGTTGGGAGCGATTACCTATAAAAGTATTGAATCTATTTTAAAACATGGATTAGAAGAAAAGCCCTTACCATTTTCTGACAATCTCAAGTCCAAACCCATCTCACACGATAATCTTCGCGGTGAAGATTATTATCATCATTAATTTTCATTAACCACCAGGAGAAAAACGATGCATCATTCTTTACTTGATAAATTAACTTACCTTAAATGCGATGGAATGAACGTGGCATTACAAGAACAAATGCAACAAACAGATATAGATTCTCTATCCTTTGAAGAACGTTTGTTGTTATTGTTAGAAAGAGAAATCACACTACGCCATCATCGCCGACTACAATTACGTTTAAAACAAGCTAAATTAAAACAAACAGCATGTATAGAAAATATTGATTTTAAAACCCATCGTGGATTAGATAAATCACAAGTGTTATCTCTTGCTTCATGTCAATGGGTACGTGAACATCATAATATTTTATTAGTAGGTGCTACGGGGACAGGTAAAACTTTTTTAGCTTGTGCATTTGCGCATAAAGCTTGTTTAGAAGGATTTAGTGCGACTTACTTGCGATTGCCACGGTTATTTCAAGAATTAGTCATTGCAAAATCAGATGGGCGTTATATACGACTTATGCAACAGCTTGCAAAAATTGATGTGCTTATTTTAGATGATTGGGGGTTAAATGCTTTTACAGATGAACAATGTCGAGATTTATTAGAATTACTCGATGATCGACATCAAGTCCGTTCAACCATTGTAACGAGTCAATTTCCAATTAAACACTGGTATGAAACATTGAATAACCCTACATTGGCTGATGCTATTTTAGATCGACTAGTCCATAACGCATATAAAATTGAATTGAAAGGAGAATCCTTACGGAAAAAATCTTCAGTGATTATAGATAAAAATCTTGCACTAGAACAAATAAACAATCAATAATACTTGTCTTCGCTAACGCTCAGACGATTGACTAACTAGACTGGAATTAACTGCAACATTAAATTGGAATCACCTGCAACATTATACTGGAACTGCCTGCCACTTTCAGTGGAATATGCAAATATTAATGTTTAGATAAGGTTTGAGGTTGGTGATATTGCTTGATGGAAAAGCATCACTCTTAAGTTTTCTGATAATCAATTTTCAGAAGAGATACTGTTTGAAGATTAGATTTTTATTCTATTCACATAAATTTTTAATTGTTACGTTTCGTGACACTATAACGATTCTTCAAA
>JBFXKR010000323.1:0-3271 GCA_050173595.1 Candidatus Berkiella sp. | reverse complement strand
TCATGGACGCCTAGGAATACAATTAGTATTTGATCACCCTGAATTTGTAAAAGCGATTACCATGGCAAGCCAAAAAGAAAAGGATATTGTACTCGAAAAATATCATTTATTTGCTCAAGATGAATGGCAATCGATGGTTATCAACAGTGGCTTAACCATTGAAAAAATAGAGCCAGCAGAAGATTACTATTTTAAGGATTTAGATGCCTTTTTGGATTGGTGGGAAGCAACAACGCATGGCACCTTTTCAAGAAAAGGGCTCTCGCAAGATATTAAGCTAAGTTTTGAAGAAAAATATCAAAATGGATTACATCTTTATGGAAAGGAAACCTTGTGCCTCTTAGCGACAAAATGAGTGTGAGCTTTTTACAAAACAGGTAATAGTTTTGTAAAAAGCGAATAGTTCAAGGCCCTATTTTCAAAAGGCGGCATCGCTCCCACGCTTTGGGTGATGCTTGGTGCAAGGTTTTGTACCTTTAATTACGTGTAAGTGCTTGTATTTACGAACAAATTCATTGGTTGACAGTCAATGCGCCAGAATGATAGACTGACGGTCAGTCAGTTAAGGGTTGACATTACTGGCCGTCTAATATGCATTTAATTAAATAGGAGTCAAAAATGAACAATATGATTAACAATCTTTTTAAGCTCGTAAAATCAGGCTACCACTGTAAAAGATCGATCAAAAAGAATTTAAAAGGTGACAAAAATGCACAAACTTACGTTTTAGCGAAATACTATGATGCACTGGTGAAAGATCTGGAAGAAAGCGATGAGTTAACTACTGCGCAAATTGAAACTATTTTGAAACAGATAAACACACATCGCACTGAGCATCAAGAAAAGGAAGAAGTGCAGCAATTTTTATCAAATATTCTAGCATTTTTTGAAACGGTTCAACCGTTTGTTAAAGAAAAGTTAGCTTGAGATAGATTAATCAAGCTTTATGCGTTGCAATAACCATTTATCAGCTTTTATTCTCAGCTTGTCAACCAAGGAGTCAAACCGCTTGTAAGCAAGTCATTATATTGATAACATCGTTGAAAACCTCATAACTCCAAGGAGTTCATCCATGTTTTTAATTATCAGTCATTAAAGTTTTCGCACAAGTCGTGTATTGCTTTTGCTGATAGTTATTATTTTTCCTAAAAAAACCGAGCACTTGTGTGATTACCCATTACAAACCCAAGCTCGGTTTTTTTATTGGGAGGCATGTTATGAACTTTAAAAATAAATCTAAAATTCCCTATTTTAGCTTAATCCAGAGCGTGTGGCATTATGGCGCCACTTTGCGTCCTGCCATTGTTGGCTATTATATTGCTTTTATACTTGCGCAGGCGACGTTAAGTTTAAGCCCTTATGCTTTAGGTCGTGCAATTGATGTATTGCAAAATTTTACGGCCAATCGATTAAATGAAGTTATCTATTGGCTGTGCTTTGGTATTGGAGTGATGCTGGTGTTTTGGTTATTTCATGGCCCGGCGCGTGTTATTGAGCGCAAAGTTGCCCTGAAAATACAACAAACATTTAAGTTAAAGATCTATGAAGATATGACCCATTTACCACTTAAATGGCATCAAGATCATCATTCTGGCAATACCATTACTAGGGTAAACCGCTCTGCGGCATCGCTGTATCGTTTTGCTGGTGATCAATTTATTTACATTGAAACCATTGTCCGATTTTTAACGTCCATTGGATTTTTATTGTGGATATCTTTGCCAATTGGCCTGATTAGTTTGTTTAGTTGTACGATTGTACTTGGCATGATTGTCTTGTTCGATTCAAAGTTGATACCACTTTATGATACTGAAAATGAAATTGAAAATCACATTGGCGCAGTGATGTTTGATTATATTAGCAACATGACAACGGTTTTAACATTACGTCTGGGCGAGCTCACCCACAGTAATTTGTTTAAACGTATGATGTCAATTTGGCCATTTTATAACAAAGAAGTGTTATTAAATGAAACCAAATGGTTTGCCATGGTGAATTTGCTATCCATTGTGCAAGCTGGTCTGTTGATTGGCTATATTGTTCATTCGTTAAATACCACAGGCGCAATCATGATTGGTTTGGTTGTTATGATTTTTCGTTATCAATGGGAAATTACTTCTGTATTTCAGGATTTAAGTATGCACTTAGGTGAAATTGTGCGCATGGATACCGATGTCAGAGGTATACAGCCGATTCTTGAAGATATTGAAAAACTAGCCCATTTGCCTCAAGGTGGCGCCACGGCACGTCATTGGCATACTATAGAAATAAATGATCTTGCTTTTCATCACGCACTTGGGATAGGGCGCGGGCAGATTTTCAATAAACTTGATTTTAGCTTTAAGCGAGGAGAAAAAATTGCACTCATTGGTTCAAGTGGCGGTGGCAAAAGCACTTTATTAAATCTTTTGTGTGGTCTTTATACACCGTCTGCTATTAAGTTGAGCATTGATGGCATCGCGTTTGATACCCTTGAGCCTTTGCAAGCGATAACAACGTTGATTCCACAAGATCCGGAAATATTTGAAAATACCATTGCTTTTAATATAACCATGGATCTACCAGCACAAGCAGAAGAGATCCAACAGGTTGTGAAGCTTGCTGGTTTTTCTAAAGTGCTTGAATCGCTCCCATTTGGGCTTAAAACGGATATTCGAGAAAAGGGATTAAACTTATCGGTTGGTCAAAAGCAAAGACTAGCGTTAGCGCGCGGGTTGTTTGCAGCGCGATTTAGCTCTTTAATTTTGATGGATGAGCCTACATCCAGCGTTGATTTGCCGACTGAAAAAGAAATTTTATCAGGAGTAATCAATGCTTTTCCAGAATCTGCAATGATAATCTCGTTACATAGGTTACATTTGTTGCCTCATTTTGATAGCGTGATTATGCTAGAAAAGGGAGAGATAAAAGCGTTTGGTTCTATTTCAGAGTTGTTGAATAGTCCTGGGCCGGTCAGAGACTTGTGGCAAAGTTATCAAGACGATTTTAATGGAAAGTAAATCTGACTGATCACGATAAGTTTTTTGTAGCTAAATTTATGTCATTTAAAGTCAAAAATTTGCTAATGTATATATCCGTCACTGCGAGGAGTCCGCGACAAAGCAGTCCAGAAATTATCTGGATTGCCACAGTCTCTTCGCTCCTTCGCAATTGTAAAGGTTACATAATTCGTTGACACGTTAGGCCAAATTTTTCGGGGGTCTGGCCATTCAAAGCCTGATGTGGCCTTAACTTATTGTAGAACAAAAGATATTTAAATAATTCATCTTTA
>JBFXKR010000322.1:0-3274 GCA_050173595.1 Candidatus Berkiella sp. | reverse complement strand
CAGCCCTAAAGCAGTAGAGGGTGATTGTTCTGCACTCACAAGGATTTACCTCTGACTTTGGTAATGGATCTTCTCATCCTTGCGCATGCCCCAGAGGGCATGACAATCGCACTAAAATTATCGTGTATTTCTTATGTAGGGGACGACCTCAGTGTCGTCCCGATAAAAATACTGATTTTAACAGGGCCGGCACAGAGGCCGGCCCCTACGAAGATTCTAATCTTTGTGCTTGTATCTCATAATTTATAAAAAAATCATATGGTTACTGTGGTCCAACTGCTATTGGGTGAGGGGCTGTATGTTAAGTGATCTTGCTCAAAAGATGAGATCTAACGCCAGGATTATTTGATGTTAGATCCCTTTGAATTAACCTACTTTCGCCGTGTGTGCCTTTTCAATAGCCGTTGCTTTAGCCTGCTCCCAAAGGTTAATTGCCTTTTCAAAGCTTCTGCTCACGGTATCGACAAAGGCTTGGTTATTTAACAATTGACCCAACCATTGATTGAGCGCAACTTGGAATAAGCTTTTATCTACCACAAAGCCTTTGCAAATATCATGCTTGGCACAATTAAACATGGCAGGTAATTGTTCAAAGGTTGCATGATGGCTTAGCAGGAGCACACCTTTACACAAGCGATCGTTTTCATGAATTACACGTTGCATATTTTCAAATGCGCGCGGATCTCTTGGCGGCATAACTTGCCACCAATCAGGATAAATACCAATCTCATACAAGCGTTGCATAATATGACTCATGGTGCTTGCGGTGATGATGCTATTGGTAGCTGGGGATAATTCAATCACCAGCTCATGATGGGTTCTACGAGCAGCTAAATACAACAAATTCAAGGTTGTTTCTTGCTGTTGGCGTAGCGCATATCTATCATCTGGATGGTAAACTAATGAAAGCTTTGCGCTGTGGTGTTGTGGCCATGTTAGCAAAGTATGAGTAATATCAGGATCACCTTGAATTTCTAATGGCACAGCGCCTGGCACATCTAACCCTCTCATTAATCGATGGGGTGAGGGTAAGGTGTCCATAATTTCACGCTCAGGATAAGCTTCGGTCATCATGCTCACATTAGGATGCATGGATGCAACTTGTTGGATACCACTTGCGATTAACATTTTGGCTTTGATGATCACATCTTCATCTACGTTCGCCGTTTCAGCCAGCTTTAACCATTGTGCATGAGAGCCAAAACTAAAAGTAAAGAGCTGATCTTGGGTGTTGGCGCGCGTTGCCGCATAGTGGATATGATCAAACAAGGGGGTACGAATCGTTTGCACAACTTGGGTCTGTGAAGACAGAAAAATATTTAATGCATCAATTGTCGGCAGACTATCGCTGTGTTCCTCGCGTGATTGGGTTAAGGCAAGGCAAGCCATGGCATATTCGCAGCTTTTTTCTTGGGAAATTCCTTTTAGCCATGTTGCCACATAGCCAATCATAAAGGATGCTTTAGACATAAACGGAATATGGTTATCATTCACAAAACCCGCATGGTGGGGCGATGTCATTAAATCACTTGGGATCTGTGAAAAGGCAAAACAGCCAAAGGCGTTTTTCATTACAAAAATAGCACTGGTTAATGCACGCAATTGACTTAAAGCTTGATGCGAGTCTTGGGTGCCTGATAGGGCATGAAAATCTTGCTCAGCGCCGATGACTAATGAACAAGCAGACATTGTTTTAAGAAGGTAGTCTTGGTTTTTATCATCAATTATATCTAAAGCAAGAATGATTTTAATTTGATTCTCATTAGCGATGCTAATGGCTTTTTTAATCACGGAAATCGTTTCACTGCTAATGCTTGCGCTGTTGATAAAAAGCGCGGTTGATTGATTAATTAAGCTTGTATCGGTAAGTTGCGTATCCACAATACCAGCACACTGCTTTGAGTAACTTAAAAAAGGAAAAGATTTTTTATTTTCGATGGCTTTAAACATGAAAGCGCTAGCATGATCTTTATCAATGCGTACTTGGCTGACATCTACTTTTTCATGCGCCATGGCATCAAGTATAAATTGACCAAAGTCGTCATTACCCACAGCACTCATCAAGGCTGTATTTAAACCAAGCCTGGAAAACCCTCTGGCATAAGATGCCATGCCACCCACATGCTTTTTAAAACTCATCATGTCTTTTAGGCTTGAGCCAATTTGCTCGCCTATCAAGTCAACATAAGATTGGCCTAGGGTAATAATATCAAAAGTGTGAGTTGATGTTTTCATGTGGTTTCCCTGTAGAAATGCTCTTAGCTACCCGACTTGTATTTTGCGGTCACCTTGCAGTGCACAAAAATAAATAGATAAGCTTGCGCCAGTCCTTGCACAGTTTTTATCAACTTACAATATAGTATGGATCTGCAACGTGGGAAAATGAAATTGCGCCATGAGAATTCATGGCGCAATACAGCAAGAATAATCGCGACTTAGACAGTGGCTAACCATTCTTGTAAAGATTCACTTTGACGCTCCATGTATTGTGGCTCTTTGAATGTCAGCGTCAACAGGTTCATTCCTTGAATAGCGGCTAAATAGTATGTCGCTAATTGGGTAGAGCGTTCGCCTTTGCCCATTTCACGAAATTGGGATTCAACCCATTTCAGAATGTCTGCCATCAGTTTTGATGCAGCTGTTGCCAATACACCGCCTTGTTTGCCAAGTTCTTGGCATAGGCTGCCAATCACACAACCAAAACGCGCCAAGGTTTCTGATTGTGCATTATTATGCGCAAGCAAAGCTTTTAAACGTTGTTTAATATCAGGAATTTGTTCCCACTGTTGGAACAAGTTACGCCATTCACTCATGCGTCTGTGTAAAACAGCGTCCATGATGGCTTCCTTGGTTTTGAAATAGTAGTAAACATTACCAAGCGGAACATCAGCTAATTTAGCGATATCAGCTAGTGTGGTGGTATGAAAAGTTTGTTCGTAAATTAATTTATCGGCGGCCTCAATCAGTCGCTCCCGTTTATCATTTCTTCTTGCTCTTGGCATGTCAGTCTCCCTTTACATCTATGTACAGCCGATGTTAATAATCTAGTTAAGCGAGAAAGGCTGGAATATTAACATAAGTTGATTTGCTTGTCATATCCATTTTTTTAAAAATATCTCGGACTATGAGGAGGCCTATGTTAGCAAAATTTTTCAGAAAAGGTGGAATTCTTCAGCATACAAGATAGACTGAAATAAACCCCTTTGATCTTAGGGACGAGAAAAAGGTGTTTTTAGTCATAATGCGAACTATATTAATATCTTTGATAATACTA
>JBFXKR010000321.1:0-3276 GCA_050173595.1 Candidatus Berkiella sp. | reverse complement strand
TTCTTTTAATTCTTCGATATCATCTTCGGTATACAGAAGTAATTGAAAAAGATGAATTTTGTATTTGCCATTTTCTAAAGGAAACAGTGCTGTCCCATTAGGCAATTGTTTTTGCCTTGGCATCCATCCACCATTGGGCACATAAGCCAAATCGCCTATAAATATTTGTTTTGATGTAACATTTATAATATCGTTACATATTCTAAATGGGCAGGAATCTTTATCATAAAAGGGTAATATTTCAGCTATGGTTTCAAATCCGACTGCCATGTGAATATCATAACCACCATCACCGTCCATATCGAAAACCGATACCAATTGATTATTCAACTCCGGTATTTCAATATGTTTGTATAAATTTGGGAACATGGCATTTTTCGGGCGTTCACCTACAACAAATGTTGAATCACCATATTCTATCAAGAAATGGCTCTGTGAATCTTTACGATGCTCTAAATTTATAGGATCGTAAAGCACTATCGAGCCACTATCGACACCAATTACCATTTTGGCTTCATTTGTATTCGATTTTTTAAATATTCCGAACATCTTGATAAATCTTCAATTGTTCTACCTAGGCTCTTTTTTTACGTTTATCAACGACACTTTTAGTAGAAGCTTTAGAAGCTTTAGAAGCTTTAGAAGCTTTAGAAGCTTTAGAAGCTTTAGAAGCTTCTGAACGCGCTTTGCTTCTGAGTGTTCTTAATGGCGTTATGTTAGTATATGCTTCAGCGAGTTGCGGCACCTTTTCTTTTGAGTGATCATTTGATAGTTCATTATCATGTCGTAGCGTGTTAGCTGTATTTTCTTGCTTATTTTTTGCTTTTCCATTTTTAATATGTTTATACAAAAAATAGCCATGTATTGCTGAAAAAGAACCCGCACAAAGAACGCCCAATAGCGTAGCTCCAGATGACATGCTAAGGCCCATTTTTCTCAATCTGCTTGATTCAACCACATACAACATTGCTGACAAAAAGTGTAAGTATCCAATTGTAATCTTCAAATATTCATTTTTACTGTTCTTAAATTCCGAACCCACTTTTTTGAGAAGTGCTGTTAGTTGATTTTTTGCCTGTGTTACTTCTGGTTCAAATTGTTTGTATAAAGTACGACCTGCTTTATAAACGCCGTAGCCTGCAGCTGTGACCAAACCAACGGTGAGCGCAGTTTTAATAAAAGGTAAAGCGGCAGTTAATAAAGGAATATTTGGTAAGGTGGGTAGTACCAGCCCCAAGGTATTGTTATAAACAAAACCTATTAAATCAAAAGCGATATCCACAATCGCTGCGCTGACACCAAAAATGACACCTATCGCGGTGGTCATGTTTGAGATAATTTTTGCACCAATTGTTCGTATATCGCTCAAAAAATTGGCAATTTGATTTAATAAATTGACAATGCCATCTTTTAAAATCACTATTGCTTCGTCTATAGCATTCCACAGATCTGACAGTAATTTAACCAAGAGTTCAGGTATATATTTAATAAATGCAATAATTTCTCGTGTGATTTTTATCATCATATTTGCAATTATCAAAACTGCATTATAACCATGCCAGAAGCCGGCGATAAATTTGTTAAGTAACCAGAGCGCTTGTTGTTTTAACCATTCAGAATTGATAAGAGAAACGCCCCAAGCAAAGGCATTTTTGATAGTATCGACCGTTTGCGCAGCGTAAAGATTGGTAATTTTTCTGAAATATTCAATATGTTCTGCTATTGAAGTCATAATATAGATCCAGCTTTAGGGGTTGCAAGTAAGGGAACATACATTACTTAATCGACTTATTTATGTCAATGTTTTTTATCTATTAAGGTAGCCAGCTTTAATGCTTTTGTGGTGCTTTATAGGGGCGAAGTGCACGCTATATTTAGCTTGGATATAACAAAACAGTTGAGTTCAAAACTAAACCGGAATAGCTTGTATGTCAGCTTTACCTGCAGGTGATCGGGTATTTTTGATGATATTCTTGACAGGAAATGCACTACAAGTATTCATAATTCGAATAAACCTTGTTTTTGTCAGAATTTTTTATTGATCTTTGTCTACAGGGCTCTTATACTGCCCAACTTTAAATAGTTAGCAAAAGAGCACAATAATGTTGTCAGATCTACATAAATTAAGTTCTTGGGTAAATCCCTTTCACAATGAAAACAACTGGCTTGGCTATGCGGTAAAATTTGGCAACATTGCATTAGTTAAAACAACCTTGACTGCTGGTGCTGATCCTAACTATATACGGGTAGAAGATTTTTATTCTTCGTATCCTTCCCAAAGACAAGTCTCTGTCTTGTATCTTGCTACTGAAAACAAGCACGTCGACATCGCTAATATCTTGTTAGATGCTGGCGCAGATGCCAATGGTCTTGCTAAATATGACAATGAACATACCAAATGGATTTTCCATGGTGTCGATGAAATATCGCTTAATCCAGCGGTTCGAAATGGCGATATCGAAATGGTTGACTTATTACTGTCTTATGGCGCGAACCCTAATGTAGATGGTTTTGATTTTAAAAGTTATCCGCTTAAAGACGCTGTGACTTCGAACAATTTAGCGATAGCCAAATTGTTGTTAGAAAATGGCGCTGAAATAGGAACTGCGCTATTTGATGTGAATAAAGTTGAAATGGCTAAATTATTGATAGAATATGGTGCGACCTTTACAGGGGGTTATTTTGAGATCAGTGGATATAATGTATGGTTAATGCCAGACATTATTCGAGCCATCAACGAAAATGATGTCAACAAAGCACAATTACTGACAGAAGCGGGTGCAGGCCTTGAAGATTTGAAGAAGGTTCCTGATTTTGATGAATTGATGGTGAATTTGTTGAAACATAATGTTGCAGTCAGTGAGCATCAGTGGGTTTTAGAATTTGATGGGGCCGCTAAATTAAACATGTCTGAAGCTCATCTTGCTGTGCTTCATGGAGATGTTCAAGGCTTGCTTAAATTACATGAAAACCATTTTGATTTTAATGTGGTTGACAAATTGGGCTATACCCCATTTCATTACATCGATTTTATGCCTGGTGATATTCAATATCTTCAACCTATTATCCAGGAAGCCCTAGTTAAAATGGGGACGGATTTATTTGCAGCATCTTGTGTTAAAGATCATATTGGTGAACCGGTTTGGAAAGTGAGCCAAAATAGTTATTGTTTTTCAACAAAATTAAAAGAAGAATCCTTAAGAATTAAAGCTTTCCAAGAAAAATATCAACTCAATTATGATAGTGAGACAAAAACACTATCCTCTAAGCTGGTGA
>JBFXKR010000320.1:0-3283 GCA_050173595.1 Candidatus Berkiella sp. | reverse complement strand
GCGTGATATCCAGACCATTTTTTAGATCTGAGACTCTGTTTGGGTTGATATCAAAGCCAATTACAGGACAACTCTTGCCAAAGCTTATTGCCACAGGCAAACCAACATAGCCCAGTCCTATCACAGCAATTTTTCGCTGGTGGCCCACCATCTCATAACTCCTTTTATAAGATATTTGTTGTTATGGTATCAATATAGATAGAATTCAGTTTCTTTTCATCATGAAAGTAAATATCAATGAAAGAAATTAATCAAACTAACCTAGCTTTGTTTCCACCAGCACCCTTTTTTAGACGAATAGCTGCCATGATTTATGACAGCTTCATTGTATTTTCATTTTTGCTGCTGGCCACCACAATTGTTTTACTTATCAACCAAGGGCATTCATTACAACCCTATCGATTGCTATTTTTAAGTTACTTATTTATCAGCACAGGGCTTTTTCTGGGATGGTTTTACAAAACCAGTGGCCAAACACTTGGCATGCTTGCTTGGAAAATCAGGGTAGTATCTTCATCTGGAAAACCCATTACTTGGTCACAAGCCATTAAGCGTTATGCATTATCCTATTTGAGTCTGGGGCTTGCAGGTATTGGAATATTGTGGTGTTTATTTGATAAAGATAAACAAAGTTTGCATGATAAAATGTTGAACATTCGCGTCATTAAATACCAACGATAAAGCTATCAGCTCACTGTGTTCTTTTTAAGAAAAATAGCCCTATCATTAAAAACAATAATGTCGGCAAGAAGGCGCCAATGATCGGAGGCATTTGATAGACCAGCGTTAATGGTCCAAATAATTGGTTAAAGGTATAAAATACAAAGCCCACCAATACGCCCACCAGCATACGCAACCCCATGGTGGCTGAGCGTAATGGACCAAAGACAAAAGGAATAGCTAAAAACATCATTACCAAGGTTGCAAGCGGCCGTACAATTTTTTGCCATAAGGCTAATTGATAGGGTTTTGCTTCAAGATGATTTTTTTGTCGATATTTGATGGTGTGCCATAAACCCATGAGCGATAAGTCGTCTAGATCTTTGATACTCACTTGGCTTAACACTTGTGGCGATAGATTAGAGTGCCATACTTGCTCTTGTATTTTCTGACGTGAGGTTTTACCTTCTTCAAAAATAGTTTCTTGAATGTGGTGCAATACCCAATGGTTTTGGTGATAATCGGCATTTTGAGCAAAACTTGCCTTTTTTAATTGCATATTAGCATCAAACTGATAAAGGGTAATCCCTTCTAAATGACCATCACCTGTCATTGATTGTATATGAATAAAATTATTTGCATCTCGCATCCAAGTGCCACTGTTGGTTCGCAGCGCTTGCCCTTGGCTTAAATGCATGGCTTTATTATCGTGGGCTATTTTTTCTGCCATGGGTGAAACCCATTCACCAATTAACCACACACAAAAAGCTAAAATAGTAGCTAATTTTAAAACAGCAATAATGATATCCCCAAGACTCATGCCCGCAGCGCGCATGACGATTAATTCACTTCTAGAAGCTAACACACCTAAGCCCAATAGCGTCCCGACCAGGGTTGCCATAGGAAACAGCTGCGCCACATGTTGAGGCATGGATAGCAAAATAAACCAAAAAGCATCTTTTGTGGCATAGGAACCAGTGCCAACATAGCGAAGTTCATTTACCAATGAAAATATAAATTCCAAACCAATAAATAGCGTTAACACCATGCCTATTGCAACCAGAATAGATTGCCAAAGATAAAGGGTAATTTTATTCATTAGCTAAACTTGCACCTTATCCAATGCTTTCCTTGCGTGATTCTGCCCGATGTTTTTGCTAAGAATAATAAACTTATTGTGAGCATTAACCCATGGACCCACCACACGCCCAGTGAAGGATCGATGACGCCACTTGCTATCCAACGTTTGCTGACTGTTAACAAATTAAAATAAACAATACAAATAACAATAGCGACAAATAGTCTACCAAAACGGCCTTGCCTTGGCCCAACACGGCTTAAAGGTAAGGCAAGCAACGCTAATAAAGGGGCTGCCAGAGGAATGGATAAACGCCATTGCAATTCTGCTAAGTTACTTGGGGTTGGATTATCCAATAGCATTTTAGTTGGCATGGTTCGATGAAAGAACAAACCTTCTTGCATCTTTGTATTTTCAAGCAGCCGTTGGTATTCATCAAATTGCACGATGCTATAGTCCATTTCTCCCGGCGTGCCTTGATAGCGCTTACCATTAATCAGCGTAAAATAAGTTGCGCCATTTGCATCGGTCATGATTTTGCCGCCTTGCGCGCTGATAAAGCTCCAGCCTTTATCAGGTTCATTGTTACCAGGATGTTCAGCAATAAATACGCGGTTAAGCTGTGTGCGCTGCGCATTTAGCTCTGAAACATAAAATACTAATTTGTCTTTTTGGAATGAATGAAATCTACCCGGAGCAAGTGTTTGTACCAGCAACATAGGGCCTTGTGAATGCAGCAGCTGTTCACGATACTGGGCTGATTTAGGCGCAAGATAACAGGTAAGGCCCGCAGCAAACAGCATCACAAGTAGCCCTAAACTCATACATACCGTGAGTAACCGCTGCCATGAGATCCCACAAGCTAACATCACAGGAATTTCGTTATCAGCAAAAAAACGACTATAACATAGTAAAATAGCTAAAAATAAACCGACTGGCAGTAAAAAAGCCAGCAGATCGGGGATTTGAAATAAAATGACTTCAAATAAGACATCCGGCGAGATATTTCCAGAAGCAGCTTGAGCGACAAGTCTAACTAGCTTGTTACTAACCGCTATTAGCAGAATAACTAAAATTACGGCAAAGAAGGTATGGCTGACTTCGCGAAATAAGTATCGTTTTATTAACATGCAACCATCTTAAAGCTTTAGGTATAATGTATGCGTGAAACCTAAGAATTATACCTTCACTCAAGATGAACAATAAATAATAAATAGCGTAATATTATTGTTACAAACACATATTTGGTTATTTAACTCACAACTTAGGTGGGCTATGCGCCACCGATGAGGTTATTATGGATTTCTCTGTTAAAGTGCTTTCTTCAGATAAAATGCGAACAGATTGCCTGGTACTGTTCATGTCTCCTGGCACACGCTTTAGCCCTTATGTTGAAAAATTAAATGACGCAAGCCAAGGTTATCTTGCCCAATTAAAAAAACGGGGCGATTTAAATGCAAACCGAGGGCAAATGTTACTGATACCGCATATTGAGGGTATCAACGCACAACGCTTGCTCATGGTTGGCACTGGCAAAGAAGCCTT
>JBFXKR010000319.1:0-3293 GCA_050173595.1 Candidatus Berkiella sp. | reverse complement strand
AAAAGCCTATCATTCTAACCACCATATTAACGCGGCATTAGCTCGCGATGACACATCCTGTAATTTGGGTATGAGCATACTGATCATTACTCACATCACGTTCTGTTACGCCTCGCGGCGTAACAAACCTGCATAGGGGAGACATGTAATTTTAAAAAATGACTCATCCTTTTCTATTTTCTAGAATGGTTACCACCCTCATTAAATACTTTCCTTTACATTTTAATATGCGCGAAGAAACATTAATTAAACTTTTAGTCGATTGGATGAAATCTTTTACTAATTCATCTGTTTTTTCAACACATGCTTGAACATTCTTTTCAGTTAAAGAATGAACTATGGCATGCTTATCTAATAAGCTTAATAAAATTAAACCTCTATCATTGCTCTTGGTCAATGAAAATTCATGCTCAAGAGAATCATTTTCCCCTGAGTAAATATCATGTAAATCTGAGTTGACTGCTATTAAATACTGAGAACACAAAACAGTCCAATTCTCAACATTTGAAGTTAATGACATGGATTCATGTAAAAATGGAAGGTCAAAAAAACTAATATATAATTTTTGCACATTTGATAAGATTAAGCTTCTAATTTGACTGAGCAAATGAGCTTCCATATCACTAATTTCATTTTCATATTTTTCATTTAATTGATCTATATTTTTATTAATATCTTCCTCAGCTATATTTAAATTCCCCTTCATGACTTGTGGCGCTAACGGCAACCCAAGTTCAAGTGTTCGCTCCATAAAATTATTAGCATGTACATTTATATCAGCTGATTTATCTACCAACTCATTTAGATTAAGTAATGTTAATTCAGCAGCTATTATACAAGCTATCGTATTATATGTAAGTTGTGCATTAATCACATTAACATATTGTTCACTTGAAAAGTCAGCTTTTGAAGGACCTTGTTCATATGTGTTTTCAAAATTGATGATACCATTTAATACCCTCTCTTTTAAAAAGATTCTTTCCTCAACTTTAATATTACTCACAATATTAAAAACAGCTCTCTCAATTGCCATTTCTTTATTATTAGAAACAGAAATCTCTTCATCATAACTTTTTTTGACATGTGCTAGAACATCATAATTGTATATCTCATACTCACGCTTCTTAATATACTCATCAATATCTTTAAAATTTGTTTCTTCGCTTATCCTGGCGATACTTTTATTGAGAGCATCAATTTTCACATCACCTTCAAATGAGTTAATAAATGCTGTTTCAGCATCATAGGATTTAAGCTTTGAATCATGAATTTCTTTGGCCTTTTTAAGCTTTTCCTCAATTTTGGTGATATCTGCTTTCAACTCCATGATTTTTTTTTGGTTTGGGCTTAATTTTGCTTTTCTCATAATGTCCTCTTTGAGTATACTGAAAGGCCGGAACTTGAGATTAAATTGTTATCCGACCTCTAAATAGTTAGAACACAACACCAGGCAATAAGTTCGACTTATATCCAAACACCCATTTCATATCAGTACTTAGTAACTACACCCCATACCGTTTATATACACTTATATTAATTTTGTATCTTTATCCATATTCAGAGGAACAAATATAAAGTCTATTTTGTCTTAACACTAAAGCAATAAATTGATAGGTGTTTTATGCTTGGTCCTAGATTTGACGTGCAAGGTCTTACCGCCATTTGGACTTCAGAAGAGCTAAAAGGTATCGTAAGCGGGTTTAAATTAAAAATTGATGACAAATTTCTCCAAGATCAAAACTTATCTATGGAAAATGTACTAGCTGAAATGAAAGGCGTACTTAATACCGCCGAAAGAAGCTTAGACTTTGCCAAGCTAGATAGTTCCCAACCTATTATTCAAAAAAATGTAGAGCAAACTAAAATTAATTTCTTAATACGCGCTGCTTTATTTAAAAATTTAGAAAAAGAAGCGATGGAGCACTTTCAAAAGATTCAGAATATTCAGGAACTCCGCGCTGCATTTCATGACTATATCACAAGAATTTCTGAAGCCAATTATCAAAAAATGGTGGCAGAAATAGAAGCTCAGCTACTTGCACAGCAACAACGAGAAATAGATCAAATGGTATTAGCTGAATTGGATAGAATGAACAAGGAAGCCCAAGCTGAGTGGGATGCTCATCAAAAGCATATTGAACATTTGGATAATAAAATACATGGCTTAAGACAACAAAGGCAACAAGTTTGGGAAAAATATGAGAACCAAGTTGCTGAAGCTGTTGCAAACTTTAAAACAAGTGACGGTAAACAACCCTTTGCTGATTTAAACCAGGAACAATTAAAACAATTTACTAGGGACTATGCACAAGAAGGGGAAAAATTAGAGCAAAAGATTTCTCAATTACAACATAGCATATCCAAAGATGAGAAAAGAATTGACGAGTTATATAAAGAAGAACAGCTCCTGATGGCACAAATACGTGCGCAAGAAGGGCCTAAAATAGCTGCTAAACAACAAGAGCGTGATAAAAAGGATGGCATATTAGCCCCTCAACATGGATTAGAACGTAAGTTAAATTTAAAGATTGACAATGATCCAAAAATTCAAGGAATTAGAAAAGAGATGTCATCATTGCAAACTCAAATACAAGAAAAAAGAGAGAAATTACCTGAATATAAAAATGAACTTGATAATTTGCTCAAAACATATTTAAAGAAACATTACACACCGCAACAAATTGATGAAATGTTCAAGAATAATCCTAATTTAGAGAAAGAATTTAAACAACATATGGAATCAAACCAAGATTATATGAACTATAAAATGGAGATTGGGAAAGTGAATAAGGAGGTGTTTGATTTGAAGGGAGAGAAAGAAAATGTTAGTAAAGAAAACAAAATTCTTGGACAAAATACTGAATCAATAAATATTAAAGCAGAACAAGAATTTAACATAAAACCACCCACACCAACTCCAGGTGGATTTCTTGCAAAACGAAAAGCAATGCAGAACTCCATTTAATTTCCGAGTATATACATACATTTATATATGTTTGGCAAATCATCCGAGTAGGAGTATTGACTAAATCAATTAAACTAATATAATGGGCCATTACAAAATAAAGTCAATTAATCTTCTGGTTGGAGCGTAAAAGTATGTCAATCCAAGGTCCTGATATTGAAGCGTTAGCGCAAAAATACACTTCTGATGAAAAGAGAAAATTCAAACAGATTATATAAGCTGATAACTCATGCGACGCCGCTTTAGCATAGCAACAAGCAGGTAAACTAAACCCTGCAGAAAAACAAATAATCGATGAAAATCTATCCGATTTAGAAAAAATTCAACA
>JBFXKR010000318.1:0-3294 GCA_050173595.1 Candidatus Berkiella sp. | reverse complement strand
ATCTTCGTATCAAGGCTCATGATTCTAAAACAGAGATCCGTGAATCTTTAATTTCGCATTATGGAGAGTATATTAGCTATAACCCCTCCATCAACCATCAAACCTATGCGTTGTGGTTTGGTCCTTTATTAATGTTAATGATTGGCTCAATTGCTTGGTTACTGATTAAGCGAAGAAGATGAATACTTTATTGCACCTTCCTGGGTTATATTTAACATTGCTGATGCTTTGCGCTGTAAGCCTTTTTGGTTTGTTGTTAAGGACAGCAAAATCAGGCCGTTTTCCCAAATTATTTTACAGTATTTTTATTACGCTTTTTATAGCGTCCTCATTTGGTTTTTATGCTTTGTGGGGCAATGGTAGTGATTTGTTAGAGCAACATGCTATCAATACTCTTAAAGCTGAAATTGCCATTGTCACTGAAAATCCTGATATTTCACGTGAGGATGCTTTAGCTAAATTTGCAGTGATTGAAAATAAAATTGCCTATTCAGACAATGCGCTGGCACAAATGGCAAATATTTATATTCAATTAGGATTGTTCGATAATGCCATTGGCTCTCTTGAAAAAGCCATGCACATATCTTCTCTTAATGTGTCACATCAAGTGCAATGGGTTTATGCTCACTCCTTGAAAAATCAAGGAAAATTACCTGCATCAGTTCGCCAAATTGCAATGAAGATCTGTGAGGCTGATAATACCCAATATATTTTACTGAATTTGCTTGCTATTGATGATTATTTTCAGGGACATTATGCACAAGCTGCAACTACTTGGGAAACGCTGCTGATAGCTGATCAGTCATTAACACAAGAGAAGCAGCAAGTTATTCGAAATGCTTTACTTAAAGCCAAAAGCTTGCTGGGTGAGGATGTACTTGAGCCTTCCTCACTACGTTTGGCAGTTTCAGTTAAAATGAGCGATGGACTACTTGCTAAGTTATCTGGCGGTGAAACAGTTTTTGTTTTTGTAAAGCAGCCTGATGAGGGCATGCCTTTAGCAGTAATTAAGAAAAAGGTTTCTGACTGTCCTTTTACTGTTGACTTTGATAGCAAACATTCTATGATTGCCGGCAAACAATTTAAGATTGGCATGAAAGTTGAAGTGCTTGCAAAAGTATCTCAGACAGGAGATGCTTTAGACAAGTCGGGTGAGGTTCTTGCCCGCAGTCCTCAAGTCGTATTAGAGCAAGTTAATAAACCAATTGATCTGGAAATTAATTAAAAAATTTGGAAAACTTTCTCACTAAGGAAGAATCATGGTAGAAAATAAAGAAAAAAAGTTATCAGATGAAGCTTTTGATGCGATTACAGCAGTGTTAATCATTGCCGTTGCCGTTATTGGGGTTGTGTTTTGGCTGCAGGGAATGCCTTCATGATTTAATCGTTTGATGCCACATTTTTGTTGCACCTAACACAGCTGCTGGCATCACAAATAGATTCACAATGGGAATGGTACATAGCAAAGTAAATGTTAGGCCAAATCCCAACAGTACTGCCCGATTGGCCTTCATTTTATTTAAAAGATCTGAAAAAGCGATCTGATCGTTATCGGCTGGATAATCAATGTATTGTACAGCCAGCATCCAACTACTGAACCACAAGAAAAGAACTGGAATTGTTAAATTTAGAATGGGTATAAAGTAGAAAATACCCGCGCAAACAACCAGCAGTATGCCCCGAGGTAAATAATAAAAGAATTTTATCATTTCCCGTAACAGAGATTTACCTACCATGGGCCAAAATTTCACAAAAGGCGGTTTATGCCCCAGCGCCGTTGAATAAGCTTCACTGAGCATGCCATTAAAAGGGGCACCAATGATATTCGCGCAAAGCGTGGCGAGAATAGTGAATACGGTTAACAAAATCCCAAGATACAGCATTAATAAAAAGGTTTTAATGTAAGATAAGATCCCTTCTAACCAGCTCAGCCAACTGGGCAAGGAATGAGAGGTTAAAAAGCTTAATTTTGCAGCGCCATATTGGGCAAAGTAATAAAATAGCAGGGCAAATACTAAAATGTTAATCAATAAAGGAATGATAATAAACAAACGAACTTTAGGTTGCGTCATTAATTTAAAGGAAGCCATTGCTTCCTTTACGCCAAGAAGAAAGTTAGGCAGAATGTTTTTTGCTGTCAAATTGATTTACCCATTTACACAGTACTCTATCCATCCAACGATAATAACCCCATTTATCAGTGTGCCCTAGCCAACCAACATGTCCGCCTTTAGCGGTAATAATAGCATGTATGGTTTCATGATGGGGGAGCTTTAAGAATTGTCTACGGCTAATCACGGGATCATCTTTGGCATACATGATGAGAGTTGGTAGCGTAATGCTTGATAAAAATTGGCCTGAGCTTGATTGAGAGTAATAATCATGTGCATCTTTAAACCCACTTTGCGGCGCCGTATAGTAATCATCAAATTCATAGACGGTTTTAATGTGCGGCAATTGGGGCTTTGGTAAATCTGGAAAATGCGCATGCAGCTTTTGTATATCATTGAGTAATGATTTTACAAAGAAATCATTGAGTAGCCGATTTTGCTTTTTCATTAGCAATTTCACACTGGCCTCAAGATCAAGCGGCGGGGAAACAGCGATTAAGCTATCGACAAGGCCGCTGCGATGGGGACCATCTTCACCTGCCATTTTAAGCACAATATTTGCACCCAGCGAAAACCCAATCAACGTCACTGGGCTTTGGGGGAACTGCTTTGAAAGCCATAGTAATACCTCGCGGGTATCATGGCTGCGACCGCTATGATATAGATGTTTTGCAAGTCCAAAACCTAACCCACAGCCACGTAAATTCATGCGCAGTACCCGATACCCACTGGCAACAAAATATTTAGCTGCTCGAATAAGATATTTAGATTGTTGGGAGCCTGTGAGCCCATGAACAAGCAAAATGGTTCGCGTTCTTGGCGTGATTTGGCTAGGTGAGTTCTGAACCAGCACAATTTTATCGCCATCCTCTAGAGAGATAACATGTTGCTTGCTATTGTTAATAAATGGATTGTAAGGAAAGTAATAGGAAGCGATTGTTTGGTTTAGCCCTTTGCTGATGCCTAAAAGCGGATAAAAAGGAGGCAATTGTAATTGTTTTAAGATATCTTGAGGCATAAGCGTTTCAATTAGATTTTTAGTCAAGGATATACTTTAAAAGTTTAGAAGTCTAAAAACTGTCGCTCAAAAATTATACCATTATCATTATGTGGTTATTTGTCATACTAAATTAGGGATGTTTCGTATGAATTCAACAAGCAAGCAATGGGTTTTAACTATTCT
>JBFXKR010000317.1:0-3305 GCA_050173595.1 Candidatus Berkiella sp. | reverse complement strand
AGTATACCTTTAATTGTTGCCCAATATCCCAAAATTGTAATTAAAAATGGCCATCCTTTAAATTTTTGGTGTGAGCAGACCATCAGCAAACCAAAAATTAAAGTCGCAATACCAAGCACTATCATCTCACTGCTATTTTTTTGTGATATGAATTGTTCTAACGGCTGTGGTTTTAAAAACATCCCAACAGTCATAATAACAAGATACAACCCAATCACCCTGGCATAAAATCGTGATAATTTCATGATGTTTCTCCTGTACCTAGTTCAAAGATAGATGATCTGCCAGGTTTTGCTAAATATTTGTTTTTTTTCAAACTAAAAAAATCACTCAAAGAACATTAATTCCAAGATGTTGCTCTAAATTTATTTGATTTTTGTACTATTATCAATATAATGAAAAAGTAATCACACAGTGAGGGAAACGATGAAAAAGATAACCACGACAAAACCTATGATTAAACTCGTTGGCTTAGCAAAGCGCACAAGTAATCATCTAGAGCAAAATGCCCAAACTGCCAACATTGGCCCTTTGGTGCAACACTACTTTAGCAATGGTATCGCTAACAGTATAAAGGATCGCGTTTCCCCCGGGGTTACTTATTCTGTGTATACAGATTATGAAAGTGATCATCATGGTGAATACACCTATTTTATCGGCGAGGAAGTGTCTTCAATCAATGACATACCAGAAGGCTTGCGCATGATTACCATTCCTCAAAGTAAGTATCAACGCTTTACAACGCAAGCAGGCGCTATGCCAGCAATTGTCATTCAAGCTTGGCAGTCTATTTGGCAAATGAACCCAGAGGATTTAGGGGGCACACGTCGCTTTATTGCTGATTTTGAAATTTATGATGAACGTGCGAAAGATCCCAGCCAATCTGTTGTTGATATTTATATTGGTATTGAATAGTAAAAAAGCTTAGCACTAAAGATTTTTTTATTGTCTTGATGCTAACAGTAAAGAAGGATTTGCAAAGATCCTTTCTTTACTCTCATTGTAATCAATTTTCTGTGTGCTGTATTTTAGGCTGTCTTGATAAAGGAAATTTATCAAGCGGCTTAAAGCCATCAATTTCTTCCCTTTCAATGCTAAATTTTATTAAACGCTCAATGCTTTGTAGTTGCTTCAACTCATCAACACTAACAAGAGATATTGCCTGCCCACGCGATCCTGCGCGGCCAGTTCGACCAATACGATGCACATAATCTTCTGGCACATTCGGCAGATCAAAATTCACAACTTGGGGTAACTGATCAATATCAATCCCTCTGGCGGCGATATCGGTTGCCACTAAAATTTTGATGTTGCCTTGTTTAAAGTTTTCAAGTGCTTTAATTCGCGCTGCCTGACTTTTGTTGCCATGAATCGCAAGTGCACTAATATTATCTTGGTTTAACAACTTCACTAATTTATTTGCGCCATGCTTTGTGCGGCTAAAAACCAGTGCTTGATGCCAATTTTGTAAACGGATCAAGTGACTTAATAACTTTGCTTTTTTGCTTTTATCAACTGGATGAAGTTTTTGCCTTACCGTTGTTGCGGTTGTGTTTTGTGGACTCACACTGATTTCGACGGGTGCTTTCATTAAGCCTTTGGCAAGTAAGCGGATCTCCTGGGAAAATGTCGCAGAAAACAACAAATTTTGCCGCTGTTTGGGTAATAATGAAATAATTCTTTTAATATCATGAATAAAACCCATATCTAACATGCGATCGGCTTCATCAAGTACTAAAATTTCAAGTTGCTCAAACTTAATTGCATTTTGTTGATATAAATCTAACAAGCGCCCCGGGGTGGCAACTAAAATATCAACCCCAGAACGAAGCTTCATCATTTGCGGATTGATTTTTACACCGCCATAAACAACTGCCGATGAAATGCTTACATACTTACTATAAGCCTTCACACTTTCATGAATTTGATCAGCTAATTCTCTTGTGGGTGCCAAAATCAAAACAAAGGCACGATTGGATTGTACTGTTGGCATGTCTTTTAATTTTTCAAGAATAGGCAATACAAAGCCTGCTGTTTTTCCCGTGCCAGTTTGTGCACAAGCCATCACATCATGGTTTTGTAATACAATCGGGATAGTCTTGGCTTGTATAGGAGAAGGCGTGGTATAACCTTTTTCAAGCACTGCTTTCACTAATGGCGCGGATAAATCTAGCTTTTCAAATGTCATTCAATATTCCTGATGATTTACTTCATTGGTAGGTTAAATAAAAGTGGGGAGTGATGTGAAATTTCTCAAATTAATTGTCAACACGCTGATAAGTGGCTTGTTATAGTTAAGAAACTTATTGTAACACACTTTTAGTTGGCTGCCAGTTGCTTTTCAGCTCAAATCGCCAGCATTCAGTCAACTTTCTAATTAAGTGGTAAACATTAAGTTTCAGTACCATTACTTTTTACTATCACTTTCTAACCAATTAAATAGTACCTCTTTAAAATCGGGGGTATTGCTAAGCACATGATCGCCCCCCTCTATCTCTACATAAGTTACGGCATGACCATTATTACGTAGCGCAAGAAGCATATCTAAGCCTTCTTTTAAGCAAACGCGTGTGTCTTGTGTACCTTGTGCAATTAATATTGGCAGTCTTCTTGAAATCTGTGAAATATTATCAACTGGATTACGATAGTGTATCCATTTTTTTCCAGCCTCATCATTGGTTAAACCAAACTCCTCGACCAGCATATCTTTAAAATCAGCCCTATCTTGTATAGCTTGTTCAAGATTTAACAACCCAGAGATTGAAGCAACTTTGCTGATCTTTTTTTGCAGTTCAGGATATCGATTTAAACTTAAAAACAATTGCATGCCACCTCTGCTAAGTCCAAGCATATATTTGTTTTTTTCATGAAATTTAATGTGTAAGTCTTTTTCGAGGATAGGTAAATGATCAAATAAATTGATCACATCATCAACGTCTTTACCGCCAAATTCATCTTTACCTTGACTCACGCCACCCCGATAGGTTGTGCTGATAACACTATATCCTGGATGTGTTGATAACTCTGCTGGAATGGGCAGCCCAAAGAAGCGATTTCCACCACGTAGTAAAATAATGACTGGAACAGCATCTTTAGCCGTTAAAGGGATGCTGATATATCCTTTGATTTTTAAGCCATCGCTATAATATGAAAATGCATAATAATCATGTGTTTTATCATGGATGGCCTTTTTAACGGCATCGGAAACATTGTTATTTGCAAGCAATTTGTCATTTATATTTTTAAAAGTCTCATTGGTTTTTAATTCATATAACGTTGCATTTTCAGTGCCGCGCTTTAAAATT
>JBFXKR010000316.1:0-3312 GCA_050173595.1 Candidatus Berkiella sp. | reverse complement strand
TGATCCAGAAGTCCTAGCTGATGCAGAATTACTGGCATATTACCAACAACAAGAAATAAAGGTAAAGCAAGAGCTTACAGAATTACAAGCCCAAATGAGCAGATTATATGTTGCAGAGTTAGCAAATCCTAAGCATGAAATGAAATCTGGGGTATTGCAAAATCAAGGAAGAGTTTTAAAAGAACTTAAAAATGCACAAATTGGCAAAAAAAATGGTGCCTTGTTTCAAAATGGTAAAGCCCTCAATGTCAATCGCGTTCAAAAAGCAGTAGCCAAACCACAAAGCCAACAATTGTTTGGTGAGCTAAAAAGACAAGGTCTTTCAGATGCGCAATTAGCCGATATGGGCGTGGCGAAGTTAATAACAAAATTTGAAAAAAGCAAAGCTGTTGCTAACGATGCTCAAATCATTTTTGACAATAAAAGTAATCAGCAAGCACCAGCTTCACCTGTGAGTGCCTTACCGGTGATGGGCTTACAACACTTAAAGGACTTTTTAGGTAATCGCTACAACGAAAGAGATGGTTTGCGCGCTAATGTTGCAAAAGCGTTCCAAGATCCGCTTTTTGGTGATTTGTTCAGAACGCCGATGGGCAAGATCGATGGACCTACAAAAGCGTTTACGCCCGCAATGAAAGATCATTTAATTGATCAAGTTGTTAAAATGATTGAAAATGAGAACGAAGCTAAAGGAAGCTATGTATTATATTCTGCTGCGAGCTCCCATTACGCTGTTTTTCAGGATTTAATGACAAATTTACGTTCAGAGCTTGATATCAGCGATCATCAAAAAATCTATCGTCTCTTTAATGAAGGCTTTGATGCCTATGAAAATGCGAACGCATTGCAGCACCGAATATATAATGTTGATAAAAAGCACGATACTAACAGCGATAAATTTGGATTCTTTGGTATGTGCTGCTCATTAACGCCTTTTCAAAGTTCCCAAGCTGAATCTGCAATGGATTTTTGGATGCATGACACAAACATTTCAGAAACAGACTTACTTGAAAAAGTCATCCTACCCAAATTAGGTATCACTAATCCTCAGGATATTGCTCGTTTCAAACCAGCCTTAGAAAGGATACAAGCATTAAGCAAGCAAATGGGTGGTCGTATGTATCAAATGCAGATGAGCAAACAAGATATTGATAGATATACTTGGATATCTGGTCGTTATGGTTATAAATTGCCAGCTGCCGCTAAAACGGTTGGGCCACAACCCAAAGCAACCGATAAGCTTAGCGAAGCAATGGAATTTTATAGAGAAAATCCACAAGCTTTTATTGCACAAAATCGCAAGGTATTTGATAGCGCAATCCAAACATATCCTGAGAAAATGCGTGGCGAAGTTTACTATAAACAAGATGTAAGTTGTGCACAACGTCCAAGAGACGATAATCAATTCTTAGGCCAGTTACAAGCAAGGTTGTATTTGCACCCTGACCTGATGCATTCTGACAGGCTGAAAATAAATACCTATAACTCATTAGCAGTATCGGATGCGCTAAAGCAACAATATGAGCAAGAGTTAAAAGCGCTAACCGCAGATATTCTTGAAACCCACATACGGCTTGAAAAGCAAAAGCAGTTAGCTCAAGATAAGATGCCAAAAGAGATTGCTGATAAAAAAGCACCGCTGCTCTTTTTGGGACAAATGAGAAGTCCAGCTACCTGGCAAAAAGCTTTGACCTGTACCCAACAAGCGGCTAATCTTAACCCTAATGACAGAAAAATGATTAATCCAACTAAAGCCTAGTTGGATTAATTTATATAGCGTTAGTTTTAAGCGTCGAGATAAGAGTAAAAAAATGCTTAATTTATATTCTCTGTTTAAAGATGATCGTTCAATAGAAGATATTAGTAAATTGAAAAATGATCCAGACTTTATTCAATCATTAATTGAATCAATTAAAAAAATGAATAAAAATGACAAGAATAATTTACTAAATTTAAAAGATGCTCATCAATGGAATATATTGCATTGGGTTATTCACTTTAGTGATCGACAGGTTTATGATGTGTTAGCATCACAAGTAGATCTCAAAAAACTTGATAAAGCTGCTGAAGGCGGTCTAACCCCATTGTTATTAGCCTGTCAATGTGCTGAAGGTCAAGAAACGGCAGAAAATATCGCCTTATCACTAATAGAAAAGGGTTTTTCAACTGATGTGCTAGATGAAGCTGCTAATAGTCCTTTACATTGGGCAAGTATTTCTGGTTTTAAAAGAGTTGTTGCTAAGCTGATTGAAAGTGGTTGTGAATTAAATAAACCAAATAAAGACAACCTTACGCCTATGTCACTCGCTGCTAGAAATGGCCATATTGAGATTACAAAGATGATTAATAATGCAATAAAAAACAGACCAGCCCCCTCTGTTCGCCGCGCAACCTAGACACAAGTTGTGCTTTTATATCAGCATAAAGTTTCATTTTCATAAAACCTTTTTGGGCAGCAAACAATACGTTGCTGCCCAACTCTACGCTTTATTTACTTACTAATCTTTTGCCAGGCGTATAGGGATCAGAAGGCGAAGGGAAGTCCATTTCTAAAGTTTTCTCTACGGCTTGTTTGGTTAAAGCTTCTTTAGAATCTCTTACCAGTGTTTTGAGTGATTGCATGGTTGTGGCAACATTTTGTGGACAATATTGCCAATGCATAGAGCTATTGGAAGGCAATTCATCAGGGTTTTCGCATGTAAGAATTTGGCGAGTTGTTTTAGAAGGGTTACCTGTCATTTGAGGAATAGCTTCTATCTTCTGTGCTATTTCCTCAAAAAAAGCTAAAGCCTTTTGAAAATTCTGGGTTGCTTCTTCCTGTGTAATTCTGATTGCAGGATATGGGGTTGTGCTATTTGCTAAACCAATGGCACTTGCGCGAGCAGCAACCATAACACTATTGTAATGTAATGTTTGGGTTAACCAGCTTTTAGGTTTTGTTTGTAAATTTTCAATGATAGCTTCATGAGAGCTTAACACTTTAGCATGATGCGCTCTTGTTTCTTCCAGATTTTCTGCTAATTCTTTATGTGCACGGACTGGCAAAAAGGCAAGACTTCGGATGGTATTAAAGTTTAAATCAGAAAGTAATTCACCTGCTGCAACTAAATGTTTCGTGGTATAAGCATTGAGCTTTAGTAAACCTTTTTCAAGTTCTTCTTTTTGAGTTTGATCTTGAGGTTCTTTTGAAGGCAATGTCGCCAGTTTTTGCTGAAGTTTTTCAATGACATGAGTTGCATTTTCTTCGCCAATCATCCCTTCCCACAATGAAACAAATCGTGACTTACCTTGAGCGCCTCTAACCATACCTAC
>JBFXKR010000315.1:0-3312 GCA_050173595.1 Candidatus Berkiella sp. | reverse complement strand
CGCTCTTCCGATCTGTTCATTAAAGGCAGCACCAATTGACAGCGCAATTCTTCCTAATGAATTTAATGCTTGAGGTAAAATTTCTTCTCTGACATGAAGCAAACCACCCACTTTCCCATTTTCAAAGCTTCGGTTAATATTTTGCAATGTAGTGCCATCGGTAACAATAATATCGGTTTTCATCGCATCAAGCGCATTTGGTTGTGTTGACAAAGTTGTTGGTTTGGTTCCTATCACTAAAGTCTGACCATTTCCAATAAAAACGTTTACAGAGCCATCACCTTGATCAGTGGTTGATACTCCTACATATTCTGACAACTTAAGCAATAGTTCTTCACGCTGATCAAGCAAATCATTGGGTGCTGACGCATAATTAAATTCACCTAAATTTTGAATCTTCATGTTAATATCAGCTATTTGCTCTACCAAGCCATTAATTGCGTTTACACTATCAACAATTTGTGAATTAATGACATCGTATTGCTTAGTAATATTACGATTTAGCTCATTAAATCGAGTTTGAAGTATCTGTGCCTGTGAAATAAACATTTGCCGCTCTGGAAGCGAGCCAGGATTATTATTAATACCTTGTAATGTATTGAACACTAAATTTAAAGCCTCAGATACTCCCATACTTGGATCAGATAGAAGATTATCAAGTTGCACTACCACATCTGAGTAGGCTTTCGCTTCACTCAAGTTTGTTTGTTGAACACGAAGTGATTGGGTAACAAAGTCATCAATAACGCGCGAGGTGCCTTGAACAGTGGTTCCTGAACCAGCATAAATGTTAGATATTTTGACCGAAGGCAATGTTTCAAGCCTAGTAACTTGACGATTATAACCAGGCGTATTTGCATTGGATATGTTATTAGCAATTGTATCAAGTGATTTTTGTGCAGCTAAAAGACCTGATGTACCAATACTTAATAAATCACCCATTTATCTCGCCCTATCAAATTGATATAAATTTCTCATAAATCGCCATTATTTTATCTACATATTTTGGATCTGTCGCGTATCCTGCTTGATGAAGCTCTGTTAGATAAGTTTTTGGATCATGCACATTTTCCAAAGCTTTTTCATATCTTTTGTTTTGAAGCAAGTTAATATAATCTAAGAAACTTTCTTTGTATGAACTGTAGGACTTAAATGTTGCTTTTATTTTTTGAGCCTGACTATCTGCATACTCAAGTGTCTGAGCCAAGATGCTATCTCCTTCCCACCTTTTATCTGACTTAACACCAAATAAATTATGAGAGCTATCACCGTTTTCGTTATGAAGAATATGTTTCCCCCAACCCGTTTCAAGCGCAGATTGCGCCAATAACACTTTAGGATCAATCCCTATCATTTTTGCTGCTGTTATTGCATGTGGTAGCAATTTATCAAGAAATGTACTCACATATTCAGCACTTTCAGGATTTAAGCTAACCGTTGGTGTTTCTTCTGGCATATCATTTAAAAGTGGTTTTTCAACCACTGATACATTTAAAGTAGGCGCTGCTTCAGGCTTAGTCTCAATGGTTTTTAAACTCACATTCATATTTTGAGAAGGCATTATATTTGATTGTGGTGCTGTTGGTTTAAGCTGATTGTAGATCACATCCGCAATACCAACACCACCTGATTTTGACAGCGAAAGCGCTAATTGTTTATTAAACATTTCTTGGTAAAAGTTTTCTTGTTCTCTATCATAGACATCTGATTTTAATGCCGAATTGGCTTCATGCATTGACTTTAACACCAACTCTAAAAAAACAGACTCAAGTTGTTTTGCCACAACCATGAGTTTTTCATCTTTACTTTCTTCAGTGTTTGCTTTTAAACTTGATAAAGCAGACATATCAAAGTAGTTAAACGATTTTATATGGCCTGTATCCATAATAACCTTATATAATCTCTAGGTCTGCATTAAGTGCGCCTGCTTGTTTAAGTGCCTCTAATATTGCCATGAGATCCCCGGGCGCTGTTCCTACTTTATTCACAGCGTTCACAATAGTCTCCAGTGACACGGCTTGCAATAGGAACATTCTGCCATCAGTTTGACTTGCTGCCACGTCTGATTTAGGAGTAATCGCTGTTACCCCTTGCGAAAAGGATTCTGGTTGAGAAACATTCAGTTGTTCTGTAACCGTAACTATTAAGTTACCATGTGCAATTGCAGCCGGCCCCACGGTAACATGCTTACCTATGACAATGGTGCCTGTTCTTGAATTGGCAACAATGCGAGCGCGTACATCTCCAGGTTTAAATTCTATCGCTTCAATTAACGATACCATTGCAACTTTGTCACTTAATTTGGGTGGCATGTGTACTTTAACGGATGTTGCATCTAAAGCAGAAGCTGTGCCTTGACCCATTGCTTGATTAATAGCATCGGTCATTCTTATCGCAGTCGTAAAGTCAGAACGAATCAAATTCAATATCATAACATCACTGTGTGCAAAGGGTGTTGGGATCCCTCTTTCGATAATCGCACCATTGGGTATTCTCCCAACAACAGGAATATTTACTGTAATTTTAGAGCCGTCGGCGCCTTCTGCTGCAAAACCACCCACAATCAGATCGCCTTGAGCAACAGCATAGACATTACCATCTGCACCTTTAAGTGGCGCTAGCAATAATGCTCCGCCTCTTAAACTTTTAGCATCACCAATGGAAGAAACCGTTACATCAATCCGTTGACCTGGTTTTGCAAATGCAGGAATTTCTGCATGTAATGCAACAGCTGCCACATTTTTGATATTGGGTTGAATATTAGGAGGAATGGTCACTCCTAAGTTGTTGAGCATGCTTTTAAAGGATTGCTTGGTGAATGATTCTTTATCTCCAGTGCCATCTAAGCCCACAACTAAACCATAACCTACTAATTGGTTGCTTCTGATCCCTTGAATAGAAGCTAGATCTTTAATTCGCTCAGCATGTATGCTCGAATTCAATATAAATAGACTTAATATAACCAATAGTTTTTTCATTTGTAACTCTTAAATTGGCCACCATGGACTTGTTAGTATTTTCATTAACCAACCTGGTTTGCTTGAATTAGCAAATGCACCTCTACCAGAGTAAGTGATTCTAGCATCAGCAATTCTATTAGAATCAATTTGGTTATCAGGGCTAATATCTTGATTTCTTACAATGCCTGATACCCGTACATATTCATCACCATCGTTTATAGTAATCCATTTTTCACCGCGCTCATGTAAATTTCCATTTGAATATACATTTGTAACAACAACAGTGATAGTACCTATTAACTGGTTTTCTTGTTTGGCATCAGCTGTACCTGTAAATTTAGTATCACCGTTA
>JBFXKR010000314.1:0-3313 GCA_050173595.1 Candidatus Berkiella sp. | reverse complement strand
CGTTACTCACCCGTCCGCCACTCGTCAGCATCTAGCAAGCTAGACCTGTTACCGTTCGACTTGCATGTGTTAAGCATGCCGCTAGCGTTCAATCTGAGCCAGGATCAAACTCTTCAATTTAATCTTGCTCAGCCTTGCGTTCATTTCTGTTCGCTAGACTTACTTTTCATTTTCGGGACGGCACGGAGGCCGTCCCCTACATTCTATTGACTTGGCTGTTTCTTTCGAAACACCCACACAAATAACATGGTTTCAACTTGTTAAAGAACACGCTTGCTTTATGCAAGGTCGCCCATTCTATCGTTTTTGGGATGGCTGTCAACTTAGATTTGAAAATATTTCGCCTTAGTAAAATCTAAGGCGAAAAATCAAAGTTAGTATGTTGGCCTAGCATTGGCATCATCATTTACACTCAAATGAGCCAATGCCTCACAGACCTCTTGCATACCATCGGCTTTGGGAGCGCGAGAAGGCAAATACAGTTGTGCTGCCTTATTTGGTTTGTAAGGGTTTTTTGCCACCATAATGTGGGGTGTCGCTAAGGTTGGAAAATAAGGCTTGCAACATATCCAGCGTGCTTGTGCGATTTGGGTAAATATTTGATCTTGATCCTCTAAAGATAAAACGGCCATCACTTCTTGGGGGATCTCAATTGGCTCATTCAAAATCAAAAGATCAACCTTCGGATGCTTTTCTAACATCGTGTTAAAGGCAGCCATGTTTTCTTCTACTACAGCCTTAACCATATCTTTCCCTAAAGCAGTACCACTCGAAACCGCGCGCGCGGCTGCTTTTGTTGCTGACAAACCTTGGCTTGCAAGTTGCCAACTTGCCAAAGACAAAGCCCCGATGACCACATATTTTGCTACGGGTGGTAAAGCATTGAGGGCTTGAAGTTGCGTTTGTAGATCTTGATCTAATAAACCTTTGAGTGCGCAACACCCTACCCCTAATCCCATATAAGGCGCTAGATTCCCTGCGATGCGACTGATTAAATTTCCCACAAAAGGGATATCATGCGCGCCTGCTTGCACTGCCCGCAGTGGGAAACCAGCTGCTTTATGTAAATAGTGCGCCAATTGTTGTGCTTTCACAAAAGGATATAAAAAACTTGAAACCACTATATTTTGAGTGATGCTCACAAAACCTTGTGAGGCTTGCTGATACGATGCCGGATAAGTATTTAAAGCGTCAATGCCTTGTTGTGCACTATTGGCGGCTTTGTCAAAACGACTGCCGCCATAATAAACACCATTATCCGCTTTATTAAACACAGTGTTATCAAACGAAACATGACAAGCTTTTAATATTCTAAATTTAATACGATCACTTATGCTAAATGTTACTTGTTGAGAGATAAAATCATTTAGCTCATTCGTTAATGATGCCTTTGTGCATGCTGGCTCCTGCTTGGCTTTAAAGGCTTCATTCAGCTGCGCTAAATCGTTTTGATCAAATGTTTCAAGTAATGCAATCGCATTCACACTGAGCACCACATTCACCATCCGACAAAAAGCCGCCAGTGTTTTTAAGGGATCATAATTTAGTTTGAAAGGATCATCGAGTTGTACTTGAACCGATACATGAAGTTCATTGATATATCCCTGTGCTTGTTCCAGTAGCGCCTGCATGGTTTTCGCAAATTCTGAGGGCTGTGGATTTGCAGGATTTGAAATAAACCCCAGGATATCCTCTAGCTTTTGCGCCTTGCTAACATCATCATCCCAAGCACCATTAAGCACTAGCACATCCAAGTCTAGCGTTTGGCGAATTTTGGTTTCAAAGAAATTATTTTGCCAGCCTTGGGGTTGAATATTTGAATTTGAAGCTAACTCAAGTTGGTTTGTAATACTTTCAGGGGCAATAGCATCTAATAAGGGTTGTACAAGGGCTCTTACATCTTTATTTGGGCCTTGGGCAGACATATGGTTATTCCTAGCCGATATTTGGTAGGCAGGATGCTAACATAAGTAAGTTCTTAAAATAAAGAACTATGGAAAAATTCCCCCACAAAAAAGAGGTATTACACCCATTCTTGAGGTGTTAAAAATTTTTCGTAGAGCTTGGCTTCCGCTGACTCAGGCTGTGGCTGCCATTGATATTCCCAATTCACCTTAGGGGGCAAAGACATTAATATTGATTCTGTGCGCCCACCTGATTGCAAGCCAAATAAAGTGCCCCGATCGTAGACTAAATTAAATTCAACATAGCGCCCGCGCCGATAAAGCTGAAAATCGCGCATAGCAGGTGTGAAAGGCTGTTGGTAGCGCTTTTGTACTATTGGGCCATAGGCCTTCCAAAAATGATTGCCAACACTTTGTAAAAAAGCGAAACATTCCTCAATGTCCCAGCCCCAGGTCGCGGTATTTAAATCATCAAAAAATAACCCTCCAATACCGCGTGTTTCTTGGCGATGCGGTAAAAAGAAATATTCATCGGCCCATTTTTTATATTTGGGATAAATGTGCTCACCAAATGGGGTGCAAGCATTTTTTGCAATGGTGTGCCAAAAAATAGCATCTTCTTCATAAGGGTAATAGGGCGTTAAATCAAAACCACCCCCAAACCACCAGATCGATGGGGCCCCTTCTTTGTGTGCAACAAAAAAGCGCACGTTCATATGACTTGTGGGTGCATGAGGATTTTGTGGATGAATAACACTAGAAATGCCCAATGCTTCAAATGCTCTTCCTGCAAGCTCTGGGCGATGTGCACTGGCAGAGGCTGGCATCGCGCTACCTGTGACATGAGAAAAGTTAACACCGGCGCTTTCAAACACATCCCCATGACGCAATAAACAGGTTTTACCACTACCGGTAATCCCCGTGCTGCCTTGCGGCTTTGACCATTCATCTAAAATAAAATTTTTGGTTTCAAACGCTTGCAAAGATTGTGTTAAATGTTGCTGTAAGTTTAATAAATATTCTTTAATGTACGGTGTGATATGTTTCATAGTTTACCTATATTGCTTGCCCGTGATGGCATCAAAAATAGCGGTTGGTTTTTCTTGAGACCCAACTTTTCCCTCAACAACGCCTGTGATGGTATTTTTAAATAAAGAGGTCACTTCATCAAATTCTTTTAACGGGGGGGTATCAGATATATTTGCACTTGTTGAAATGATGGCTCCAGCAAACGCTTCACATAGTGCTTTGGCAACAGGATGTGCTGTTACTCTTACTGCCACGGTTTCAAATTGACCGGTTATGAAAGATGAAACCTGTTTAGAAGCAGGATAAAACCAGGTAAAAGGTCCGGGCCATGTTTTGTTTATTTCTTGTTGTCTATCATACGAAACGTTTTGCTCATCATT
>JBFXKR010000313.1:0-3323 GCA_050173595.1 Candidatus Berkiella sp. | reverse complement strand
GCACATAACAAGGTAGCAATATGAAGACCGTCTGAGTCTGCATCTGCGAGTATACATATTTTTCCATAGCGTAATTTGCTTAAGTCTGTTTCACCAGGATCAAGACCTATCGCCACAGCAATATCATGCACTTCTTGCGATGCCAACAGCTCTGCACTATCAACCTCCCAAGTGTTTAAGATTTTACCACGCAGTGGCATCACAGCTTGAAACTCTCTGTCGCGCGCTTGTTTAGCTGAACCACCTGCTGAATCACCTTCGACTAAAAATAATTCGCCTCTCATTGGCTCACCACTTGAGCAATCAGCTAATTTGCCTGGCAAGGCAGGACCCGAAGTGAGTTTTTTACGTGCAACGACTTTACCTTGACGCAAGCGCGTTTGTGCAAAACTAATTGCCAATTGCGAAATTTGCTCACCAAGTTCAACATTTTGATATAGCCATAAGCTAAAAGCATCTTTTACCACGCCAGATACAAAGGCAGCTGATTGACGCGATGAAAGTCTTTCTTTTGTCTGACCTGAAAATTGTGCATCTCGCATTTTTACCGAAAGAACATAACTACAACGCTCCCAGACATCTTCGGGTGCAAGCTTCACGCCCCTAGGCAATAAATTACGTCTCTCACAAAACTCACGTAGCGCTTCTAGCAAACCTGTTCGCAAACCATTGACATGCGTTCCACCTTGCGCAGTGGGAATTAAGTTAACATAACTTTCTGCCAGAATTTCACCGCCTTCAGGTAACCATGAAAGCGCCCAACTGGCCGTTTCTGCTTCGCTTTCAAAGTGTCCTTCAAAAGGGATCTCAGGGAGCAATACGCTATTTTGACAGCATTCACGCAAATAAGCTTTTAAGCCATCCGCATAGTACCATGTCTGAGTATCGCCTGAATCTTCTTCGGTAAAGTTAACTGTTAATCCCGGGCATAAAACCGCTTTGGCTTTTAGGACGTGGATTAATTTTGGTACTGAAAATTTGGGATGATCAAAATATTTGCTATCTGGCCAAAAACGAATGAGCGTACCTGTTTCTTTTTTGGGCACCGTGCCTGTTGCTTTAAGTTTGGTTTGCGTCTCACCATCTTTAAAGGACATTTCATGTTGCTTGCCATCTCGAAAAACGGTCACTTCTAGTTTCTTTGAAAGTGCATTCACAACAGAAACACCCACCCCATGTAATCCTCCAGCAAACTCGTAGCTCTTGTTGGAGAATTTTGCACCCGCATGCAATTTGGTCAAAATAAGCTCTACACCCGTCATTTTCTCTTCACGATGCATATCAACAGGCATGCCACGACCATCATCTTTCACTGACAATGATCCATCTTTATGAATGATGACCGTGATCGTAGTTGCATGCCCAGCCAGCGCTTCGTCGACGCTATTGTCTATCACCTCTTGTGCAAGATGATTTGGGCGTGTGGTATCAGTATACATACCTGGGCGTTTACGGACGGGATCTAATCCACTTAATACTTCTATCGCTTGTGCGTTATATGCTTGCTTTGCCATTGTTTTTAACTATCTTTTAAGTTGAGGTTAAAAAAGGATGCTTGTTCAAATTCTTTGCTAACCATTGTAAAGCGACGACGGTTGATGAGCTTGTTATCAGCTCACCCTTTAAAAAACCAGCTAAGACCATTTGTATATCCAACACATGCACACGGATATCTTCGTGCTCATCGTTCATGCCCTGAATGCCGCCTTTGTTTTTCGCATCTACCTTTGCGCAAAAAAGAGAGGTCTTTTCTGCAAAACCGCCAGGACTATTATAAAACTCGGCAATTTTGATCCACTCTTTGATGTCACAATCCGCTTCTTCTTTGGCCTCTCGTATCATGGTTTCTTGCGCGCTCTCATTTTCTTCAATTAAGCCAGCTACCACTTCTAATAGCCAAGGGCTGGTGTGAGCGCGTTTCACTAAACCGACCCGAAATTGCTCTACTAATACCAGCTTCTGTTGCTTTGGATCAATAAGTAGCACGGCTGCAGCATCACTATGCTTTACTTGTTCCCGTTCAAGCCAGGGACTCCACTCACCTGAAAACTTTAGGTGCCTTAAATCAAATTTCTCTACTTGGAAAAAGCCCTTATACTCAAAGTTATTGGACTTAATTTCAACCGCATCTTGATGCCATGCAGGGCGCCAAATAAAATCTGCCATACTTTTCTCACCTAAATTTCTGCGAACAGAGAGTCTACCGGGGCTTAGAATAATTGACAATTTCATCTTAGCGCTAGTTGGTCACACCAAGAAATATGGTACGATAATGGGTTAATTGCCTTTTTAATATGTAATTTATCGAACTTTCTTGGGAATAAAAATGAATTTTCAACAAGCGCGCACTAACATGGTCGCCCAGCAAATCCGGCCATGGCATGTGCTTAATGAACAAATACTCTCGGCCATGTCTTTAATCATGAGAGAAAACTTTGTTCCCATGGCTTTTCACAATCTCGCTTATAGTGATACTGACATTCCCCTGACAGAGGGCCAAACCATGCTTGCGCCTAAGGTCGTTGGACGTGTCTTACAAGCCTTGAACTTAACATCGCAAGAAAAAGTATTAGAAGTTGGCACGGGTACCGGTTACGTTACGGCTTGTTTATCTAAATTAGTCAAAGAAATTGTCAGTGTTGAAATTCAGCCAACCTTGCTAGCACAAGCGCAAACAAACTTAAAAGCGCTTAATGTGCGAAACCTCACACTCACGCAAGGTGATGCGGTATTTGGTTGGGAGGACTATGCGCCTTATGATGCGATTGTGGTCACCGGCTCTTACCCACTCGGCGTGCCCGAAAAAATCTGTGACCAATTACGCCCAGGTGGAAGATTATTTGCTTTTACCGGCATTGCTCCTACCATGAGAGCAGTACTCATTGAGCGCCTTGATAAATCTCAATTTACAACAAGCATGGTTTTTGAAACAGTTGTACCTGCTTTAATTCATGCGCCTCAACCCAAAAAATTTCAATTTTAAGACAAGGTGAAGTATGGGCTCCTTTCGTAAATTATCACTATTATTACTGGCATGGGCCTGTCCAGTACATGCAGAAAATCTAGCGCAAGTTTATCATTTGGCCGTAAAAAATGATCCGGTGTTACAACAAGCTTATTACAGTTTACAAGCAAATAAACAATCGTTCCCCCAAGCGTTAGCCCAAATGGTGCCTAATTTAACCGGTAATTATCAAACCTCTGGCACTGACACCTCTCAAGCCACTCGCAACACTTTTGTGGCACAAGGTGGGTATAACACGCAAAATTATAACCTTACGTTAACTCAGCCTTTATATCATCCTGAGATGTGGTCACAGCTG
>JBFXKR010000312.1:0-3330 GCA_050173595.1 Candidatus Berkiella sp. | reverse complement strand
CATCACACGAAACCATTTTAATAATTTGCTCAGCGGTAAATCCCATTTCTTGTAGCGCCGCTTGGTTTTCTTTAACCGCATTGAGATTTTTTGAGCCACCATCACACGAAACCATTTTAATAATTTGCTCAGCGGTAAATCCGATTTCTTTTAGCGCCGCTTGGTTTTCTTTAACCGCATTGAGATTTTTTGAACCCCCACCATGCGATACTATTTTTATAATTTGTTCAGCAGCAAATCCCATTTCTTGTAGCGCCGCTTGGTTTTCTATAACCGCATTGAGATTATTTGAACCCCCATTATGCGAAACCATTTTAATAATTTCATCAGAGGTAAATCCCATTTCACTTAGAGCCGCTTGATTTTCTTTAACCGCATTGAGATTATTTGAGCCCCCATCATGCGAAACCATTTTAATAATTTGCTCATTAGTAAATTCAAGAGCATTTAGCGCGGCATGATGCTTTAAAACAGCATCAATATTGTTTGAACCACCGCCATGAGATACAATTTTAACAATGTCCTTATTTTTAAAGCCAAGTTTAGATAGCGCAACTTGATTTTCTATAACAGCCTGGATATTCTTTGAACCACCACTACGGGAAGCCATACTAACAATTTGCTCTCTGTTATAGCCTAGTTCTATCAGCTTAGAGTTGTTCTTATAAGCTGATTCAAAACTATTTACACCTCCCTTTCTCGAAAGAATTTTGGCGATTTGTTCTATAGAATATTCCTTCTCTCTAAGCTCCTTAATTTTAATTATGAGTTGCTCATAATCAGCAAATTTAACACCTAAATCTTTAAGAATTCCTTTAATTTGTTTACTGTCTAATTTAAGTTCTTCTAATTCTTTTGTGAAGTCATTTTTAGGCATTGCTTACCTCTAGATAATTAGTGGCGGGGTAAGGCTTAAGATATTGAGTTTCGTTAAAATGCAACAACTCAAGCCTGACACCCACACAAGTATTTCACACAATTAAAGGGCTGATAACTTTTGCTTCTCTTTCATCAGAGATCCTATGCGTTTCAAACATACTGCTTAAGCCACGCATCATGTTATCAAATCCAGGCGAAAAAATTGCAGGTGGTTCTTCTAAGGTAACCGTAGGGCAATCTATCAATCCCATTGATAGCTCCCTTTGCTTTGCGTAAGCGGCGGGAAATCTCTCTTTCAAAGCAACGGCCAGATCAGGTCTTTCAAATAGCATGTAGGCAAGCAACGCTTCACCCTCTTCATCTTGCACAAGCGCAGGAACAACCTCTAAAGGATCAAAATGATTCGTTGCCAAAAAAGGTTTAAGCATTCTTTCACCAAAAAGAACCACACTACTAGCGATTACCGAGCTTAAGCTCAAAAGTTGATCGCTAGAATATGTATCTTTTTGTAATAATGATTGCACTACGTCATCATAGCCAAAAATGATCGCCAACCGTAACACATTGAGGCTAAGTTCAAAAAGGTTTGAATTAATGAGAATTTTAGCAATAGCAAGTTGAGTCCTTTTTATCGCATGTTCAATAGGATCATGATAAATTTCACCATTTGGTTTTAAATATGAAAAAGTATAATGATAGCAATATTGAAATACACCATACTCAAGTAACCAAGGTACAATCTTGCTGTTTCCCTTTTCAATAGCAGCTTTTAAACAGTTGCTAAACTCTTCTATTTCAGAAAAGTCAACTGCTTGTTTTGCCCTTTCAATTTCATCGCGATCATCTCCCAATAGGATGGCAAGATATAATCTTTGTGCAGGTGCATATTGTTTTTCTGATTCGTGCATATTGACTCTTTTTATGAGTTTTAGGTGATTAGCTCTTTTTTGGTTCTCAGCTTAACCACAAGTTATTTTCATAAATTTTCCGCAGGTTTCATCTTTTTGGTGTCCATAGCTTACTGCCGCAATAAGTCTATCTGATCCTTGACTAATAATTTTAACTTCTTGTTGGTGTTGATCTTGAGCATAAAATGAACTCTCTTTTCTTTCGCCCGTTTCAAAATTAACAGAAGAAATTGTTCCTGATGTAAACTTAAATAAAGTGAAATTTTTTAACAAATTAGGAGTAGGAAAAGAAACGTTCTCAAACAATTGTTTTGTCTCATCGCAAATATGATAAATTGAATTAATAAATGCACTCTGGGCTTGCACTTTGAATCCTTCTGAGTAATTTCCGCTACATTCTACAGCAAAATTACCATAATCTTGCTCCTTCGCTCTTACAGGCGAAAATGCAACCATGATACCGGCCCCTAATTTGCTTACTCGTTTTACGACACGCATCAAATCACTATAAATGGACATATTACCTCCTAACAATATTTTAACGTTTTTAACCATTATCAAATCACAAAACAGAACAAGATAATTTATACTCTCCATCGACTTGGCGTATATTTTAATTTCCCATCAAAAGAAGCCGTTAATTTTTGCGCATCCGCTTGCAATCGAAGATTGTCAAATTGCACCAGGAGCGAATGTACACTATCTATCATGTTTTCATATTCTTGCACTTGGCTTCTATCAGACAAAAACCCCGTTAATATGCTTTCGGCTTGAGGAAGCGTGTCTAAGTCTTCTTCTTTCATTTTAGTGTCTTCTTTTACGTGGCCTTGATCTGATATGTACCAACTTAAGGTACTCATCGGATCAGGGTTGTGACCTTTCATGCTTGCGATGCCACACAAATTTCTGATTTTTGCGAGCATGGAATATATAGGATCAACATGACGCAATCGGCCTAAATATTCTCCGCTTCCCTCTTTAAGAGCTTTATCAAGCAATTGCGGATAGCCATCAAGCGCTAGCTCAAGAACTTGCATAAATACAGTTTGCCCCTTAAATTTCCCATACGGCACCACCTCATTTAAAATGCCAGCACTTAACTCTACACTTAGCAAAACACCAAACAGGCTAACAAAATCAAACAAATATTTTCTTTTCAAGCTAAGCTCTCTTAACTTGACACACATCATGGCATAAATCGCAGGTGTGATCTGTTGTTCTACATGATGAGGTCTATTTTTATCTTGCAGCATTTTGAGCAAAGGCATGATATTGCCTTCTTTGGCCAATTGAATGATAAGGTCGCTCACGCTTTGATTGGCATAATCCCCAGATACCGCTTTTGCGCTATAATCTAATGTAAGCTTTGCACTATTATTTAAAATAATGAGTAGCGCTTCATCGTCCCCAGGTTTGCCATTTAAAGCAGCAAGGGCGCATTGCCATAACACTGTTTTGCCTTTATCACCATCTTTATTTGTTGTAGGGCTATTATTAAAATCTAGCGTTGATATATCTTTAATCTTTTTTAAAATAGTGAGCA
>JBFXKR010000311.1:0-3344 GCA_050173595.1 Candidatus Berkiella sp. | reverse complement strand
GGAAATTGCTTTGAGTATAAATGTATTTCTAGCAGCACTGCCAAGTCATGATAATCGCATGATCATGACACACAAAATCTCAGCTTGTGAAGCCAAGCGTTCTCCGCTTGCGCGGATCCAATGGACCCATACTCAAGATCTACACATCACTTTAGGCTATATCCCAAAAGTAGAGCAAGCAGACGTCAGAAGTATCTCTCTCGCCTTAAGCGCTATTGCTCAACAAAGCCCTATTATGGCAAATGTTGCTCAAGTGCGCGGATTTGGTAATGCCATAGCGTTAATCATTGAGCCACATCAACAATTACTCTCAATTCACAAAAAACTTAACCAAAAGTTAATTGAGGCCACGAATAATAAGTATCATTTTGATACGAAAAATCGGTTTTCACCGCACATTTCGATTGGCAGGGTACAAAATTTAGCCGCTTTAAACCAAACCCATAAAAACCAGCTGTTGGATTTAATTCAAACACAGTTCAACGGCTATTCATTTCTTATCCAACAAGCAGCTTTGATGAGAAGATTACCTGAAAAAGCAACTCCTCATTATCAAAGCATCCAACTATACACAATGCGCTAAGTTAGAAATTCAATTAATAAGCTATTAATGAACATGCTGTGATGGACTTGGTAAAGCCATCAATATTAAATCTTTAATCATTGTGTGATAGTCATCAGATTCCGCAGTGCGTTTTGATTTAATAGTGCTCTGATTTGTTAAATCTATATGTATTTGTTTTTCTTTAGAAATAATTTCATCAATTTTATCCGTTCGGTTTTCTTTATTCATGACAACCTCTTGTTATGCTTGCCACTTATTATTGGTGTGGCTGTTTTCTTATGATCTTTATCTAATATACCTACTTAGATCAGGATTATGTAGCCCTAATTTGTATTTTTTATATAATTACTTACTCACCCAAGGATTATTTTTTATATGAAATCGCCATGGTAAATGTTTATGCTCTGCAGCATAATCTATGCCGACTCTAGGGCTTGCCACAATTTCATTATTTGTCACCTTGATTCCTCTCTCTTCCAACCATATTGGTGCATCAAATAACATCTGCCCATTAAGTTCTTTATTAATGCCAAGTGCTGCGCTCATGACACCTGGCCCTGCTGTTAACCTAGCGCTTAATTGAGTTAAATTTCTTCTTTGTAGCATGTGCTCGATGCCCTCTAATGGCTCGATGGCCCTGATAAGTACAGCTTGAGGGTTATCTTTCTTACCTGTGACAATATTAAATAAGTGATGAATCCCATAACACAAATAGACATAGGCTACGCCGCCCTTTGCATACATAATTTCTGTACGGTTCGTTCTTCGATTGTTATAGGCATGGGAAGCCTTATCAGAAATGCCGTTATATGCCTCTGTTTCTACGATGATACCTGACGTTAAAGAGTTATTAAGCTTAGTTATTATTACTTTCCCTAATAAGGCTTTGCTTAGCGCTACAACATCTTCATTTAAATAAAATTGCTGTTTTAGAACGACTGGTTTCACAAAACCCCACCCCCAACCGAAATTAGGCGCTCTATTATACAGGAGTAGATTTTTTTTAAAATTACTAAATTTGTCATATTTATCAATAACTTACATTAGATGTAAAAAAATAAAGCCGGGGTGTTTACTCCGCTTTCAATAAAGTTATAATCACTTTTGCAAGTGCATGAGGTCGATGGGCGACTAGGATATTTTTCACAAAAAGCTGGATTGCCACATCTTCGCTCCTCGCAATGAAAAGATCGAAAGAATAATAAATGAGGCAATTAAATTTTATGCCAATGCATACGCCTATTTTAGAAAATATCCACGCGCTGCTTGACTTCAATAATGTGTCAAAATCAAAAGAAGAACGTGTAAAATATTTCTCACAGGCTTTTGGTTTAACTCTTGAAGAAAGCGAAAATGTTTTAGCCGGTGAGCTGGTACCAAACAAAAAACTTTTAAAACAAATTGCCGACAAATTTGAAGTTGATGCGCTATGGCTTTTGAAGAACTAATGTGACTAATAAAAACAACGACCCCCAAGACTATTACCATATTCCACTTAGCAAAGCTGACTTGTCTAGCGATCCCATTAAACAATTTGAAAGCTGGTTTAAACAGGCCAAAGATAAAGGTGAACTTGAACCAAGCGCAATGACCTTAGCCACAACAGATAAGCAATATCATGTCACTGCCAGAATGGTGCTTTTAAAATCATTTAATCAAAATGGCTTTGCTTTTTTTACAAATTACTTAAGCCCTAAAGCCAAACAATTAGAAAACATACAACAAGCAGCCCTGGTATTTTGGTGGCCTAAATGCCAACGCCAAGTCAGAATCACAGGCTTAGTTTCAAGAGCATCAGCAGCTGACTCTGACTCTTACTTTAATCATCGCTCCAAAGAATCTCAAATAGCAGCTATTGTCTCTGCTCAAAGTAGCGTCATCAAAGATAGAAATGTCTTAATCGATAAATACAATGCTTACTCACAACAAGCGGAATCCTCTCTAGAAAGACCAGACTATTGGGGTGGTTATGTATTAAAACCAACTGAAATTGAGTTCTGGCAGGGCCGCGAACACCGACTGCATGATAGGTTCCAATATTTATTGAAAGAAAATAAGTGGGAAATTTTTCAATTATCCCCTTAATACAACTTGGTCATTTTCATAGCTAAATATAAATAATAGACTGCGCGATATTATTATTTATAATAAGCCGCAGTATTCACTAACATAAGCTGATGACATGCGAGTTGCCATTCCAAAGGAAATCACCCAAGACGAACACCGTGTCGCACTTGTGCCCCAACTTATTCCGCATTTAACTAAATTGGGTTGCACAATTTTATTTGAGCAAAATGCTGGGCTAAACGCTTCATTCCCCGATTCACAATATGAAGGCGTGGAATTTTATAAAGACGCGGCCTTAATGTATAAAGAAGCTGACATTATTCTTAAAGTCGAAGCCCCTACTCTCAATGAAATTGAACATTGTAGAGAAAATTGCGTTTTAATTGGTTTATTGTCGCCGTATCGTTATCCTGATCGCGTTAAAGCACTTAAAGAAAGAAATATCACGAGTTTTGCGATGGAGCTTATTCCACGGATCTCTCGCGCTCAATCGATGGATGCTCTCTCATCACAAGCAACTATTGCTGGTTATAAAGCGGTATTGATTGCTTCAAATTTACTTAATCGATTTTTTCCAATGTTAACAACAGCAGCAGGCACCATTCGTCCTGCCAATTTACTTGTTATTGGTGCAGGGGTTGCAGGCTTGCAAGCTATTGCTACTGCTAGGCGTTTAGGGGCCATTGTAAAAGCCTATGATATTCGCCCTGCT
>JBFXKR010000310.1:0-3364 GCA_050173595.1 Candidatus Berkiella sp. | reverse complement strand
AGGTTGGGCAGATAGGTTTTTCTTTAAACAGTTCACTTTTAAAGGAAATGAGCTAGTCTTAGATATTGGTTCGGGCGATGGTAAAATATCTGCAAGAATAGCCGATGCACTCCCCAAAGGAAAAGTTATCGGAATTGATAATTCTCAGTCTATGCTTGATACCGCTTACACTTACTCCACTAAGCGCAAGAATCTTAATTTTCTATATCAAGATGCACAAGATGCTTCATTTTATCAAAAATACCCTGATAGTTTTGATCTGGTGGTTTCCTTTACGGTGCTCCACTGGGTGAAAGACCATCAAGCTGTTTTAGAAGGCATTCACAAAGTATTAAAGCCCGAAGGAAAATTTTACTTTCGTCTTTGTTCCAAGGGAGGCGATCCGATACAAGATATCGCTGATAAAATGAAAGATAATCCAAAGTACAAAGAATATTTTATTTTATTTCAGGATCCTATGCGTCGATTTGATGAACATGAATATCGACAGTTGATTAATCATGCTAATTTAAGTGTTAGCAGCGTTAAAGAAATCGAAGAACAAGACAAAATTATTGGTAGAGCTAAATTAGTGAAGCAAATTAAAAGCTGGTTACCACATTATCATTACCTGCGACAATATCCTGATAATGTTGCTGATCAATATTTGGACGATGTTATCAACACTTACCTTAAAAAATATCCGCCAGCACAAGATGGCACAATTGTTTTATTTGATCATTATCTGGAAGTTGTTGGTAGTAAACCAGAAACACTTGGCGCTAAGCCTCATAAAGAACAAACGCTAGTATAATAAGAATGGTGGCAGGCCCCTAAGTTGAATAACTTGGGTGTCTGACACCTTCAAATATCTAATTTTTGTCTTTTAGCTGCTGATTGCCTACTTTTGCTGTTTCGTTTCGCCGCTTTGGGTAGCCATCTTTCGTCAAGGCACAAAGCCTTAATTTCACGCTGACTAATACGTTTGGGTAAATGCAACATCTTGGGCGCAATCGCTTCAACTTGGGGTTATTCAGGTTTCTTGTTAACCAGACATAGCATTGACATCACATAGTTAACCCAAACATCACCTAATAAGTAGGTGTCTTTTTGTTCCAAACTACGCAAATCGCGGAAGGATCTTGGTAATGTGGAGAGCTTGTTTTTAGCAATATACAATGTCACTAGCATTTCCAATTTACAAATGGAGTCGGGTAATGTGGTGAGGAGATTTTCTCGAACACCCAACTTTAGCAAAGACTGCAGATTGCCAATGGTTTCTGGTAGCGCTGTGAGTTGATTATTTTCACACCATAGTTCTTTCAATAACAGTAGATCTCCGATGCAAGCCGGTAACGCACAGAGTTGATTTTTACAAACATACAACGCTTCTAGCATTTGCAAACTGCCGATAGATTCTGGTAGTTTAGCGAGTAGATTTTCGCTAACACTCAACATTCGCAATCTTTTGAGCTTGCCGATAGACTCTGGAAGCTCTGATAGTTGGTTTCTTTCACACCATAATTCTTTTAATAAAGTTAGTTCCCCGATGCAATTAGGTAGAGCGCGAAGAAGATTTTTACTCACATTCAGTACTTTCAAAGATTTGAGTTTGCCAACTGTACTTGGCAGCTCGCTGAGCCCATTTTCACTTGTATCCAGCTTTTTTAACGCATGTAGATCTCCAATCGATGATGGTAGCGCACGAATTTGATTGTTATTGCATAATAGCACTTGTAATGCTTTCAGTTTACCGATGGAAGATGGTAGTTCGGTGAGTTGGTTGTTACTGCAATCCAGAATTTTCAATGATTGCAATTTGTTTCCAATATTACTTGGCAATTGATTTAAAAAATTACCACTTAAGTTCAAATTTTTTAAATTTTTCCAATACCCTTCATATGCGGGATCTTTAATTAACGCCATCGGAAAGCGGGTGATGCCAATTAGATTCAGAGTGCTTTTGTTGTTTTCTTCTTTTTGCTCTTCAATAACAGATGCAATAATATTAGCATTCAAGATATCTAATTCGGCACTGATAGCCTCCAAATCACCTAAGTTAAGAGCTTGATCAGGAGTTATTTGTTTGATGTTTGGCGTATTAGCAAATATTTGAGCAGCGTGTTTGATGCGCAAAAATCCAATTTCTGCAAGTTGCCTTGTTCTTACATTTTCTAAACCTGCAATAAATGCATCTTTACACTTTTGGCCAGTTTGGACTGTTGCTGGAATAGTTTTATCAATATGGTGTAGCCGATTCAGAAAAGGTTGCCATACGACATCATTGTCTAGTTTTACATTAAGAAAAGAGCATGTGTTTTTTAGTGCTTGAATTTCATTGAGTGATAAAAAGGAAGCTAAAGAGGCCCATATGCCATCGTTTAGCGAGTCAAGAAGCAGCGCATCTTGTTTTTGCCGTTTAGAACCTGACGAATTTTGCGATGGCCCGCGTTTCATACTTAACCTACCTATCAATCTACATTAGCGTTTTAAACATTAATACGGTGCATTATGAAAAGTCACCTGAAACCTATGTTCAAGTAACAGATCCGTTTAATGATTAAAACTAGGCAGGATAAATGCCAGTTCTCGATTTAATATATCCCTTTTGAGAATACCCGTCACAAATGAGCAGATAGTATAAATTGATTCATCACAAATGCCATAAAATATATGACATTTACTGACAGAAGGTTGTAAATGAGTGATAAACTCTTCACGCTCGAATTTTAGGTTTTGTTGGCTGCGCTCATTCACCCCTGCGGGCCCTACAAAGCTTCTTAGCGTAGTAGGGTCATGCACCAAAACGTGCACTTTGCCCATGTGCAGATAGGGGATCAACGATTAGGCAATCTGGAATTAAAGCCTCACTAACGGGAATATAGATTAAATCAATTCAAGCAAAATAATTATAATAATCAAGACAATACTATCCAGTCCCAATGAGACCTGTTTAAATATAAAGCAACTGGTAATCTGCTATAGTTGTTTAATATCAAATAGTTGCCTTTAATTGGGTTGCAAAGAAAACCATGACATCCAAAAATGATTATCAAGGTGATGTTGTTGTCGCAGGTGCGGGCATTGCAGGGTTGATTGTTACCTTAAAATTGCTTGATATGGGCAAAAAAATAATTTTATTAGATAGATCAACGCAAGAACAATTAGGTGGCTTAGCCCTAGAAGCAGCTGGTGGCATACATTTGATAGATACCCCTGAACAACGACGTATGGGCATTCAAGATACGCCGGAGCTTGCATTGCAAGATTGGTATCGATTTGCCAATTTTAATGCTCAAGATATTTGGCCAAAACGATGGGCTGAATTTTATTGTTATAATTCAATTGACACTATTTATGAATTTATTCAAGAGATGGGAGTTTC
>JBFXKR010000309.1:0-3379 GCA_050173595.1 Candidatus Berkiella sp. | reverse complement strand
TGACATCATAGGCAAAGTGCCTTATAGCACCTTTGAGTTTTGCAATGAGAAATTCATCGTATTAAAATCAGGTGGCATATAGGGTGAGGGCTCTCAAGCAACAGCGATGACAGCATATAGGGTAATAGACAATCATACTTTAGAATTGGTTGTGCTTAAATCTTATCGCAATATGGCAAACGCCCAAAAGGAACTCAATGCACTCAAAGCCTTCAATAAAAAGTGCGGGATTGGTGAATACTCAGATGATAAAATACATAAGGTTTTCATATTTGAGCCGCTGGAACCTGGAAACGGTCTTGCCCTCTTTTTTAAAAAAATAGCTGCTGATATAAAAAATACTGAAATACCAGGTGATGAAAAGTTAACGCAGTTTACAAAAGCCATGCATGTTTTTTTGTTGGCACAACAACAATTAAAAAATTTGCATGACAAAGGAATAATTCATCAAGATTGTAATTTTGATAATTTTTTACATGATGAAGTATCAAACGAAGTTCACCTCATTGATTTTGACAAAAGCATTCAATGTTTCCCGCTAGAAAATGTGCGGCAGTTCCCAGGAACAATAAATTTAAGCCCAAATGAAATTCATTCGCTTTTGAAAGATTACAAAATGCTGATTTTAGATCTTGTGTCTGGTCACCGTGGTGGTTTTTTGTTAGCAGAACAAAGTTTGGATAACCTTCCTTTTTCAGTTCAATTTCTTGCCAATGAGTATCGCCAATATTTGGAGGATTTTAGTAAAAAGCTAGAACAGGGAGATAAGTCTTTTGCTTTTTATGACGCCATGACAAAAGAGCTTTTCCTCAAAACAGAGTGTTTTGTAGGTCAATTAAAAACCCTTAAATCCATTTTTTTACTTAAACCACAGGAGCAAACGGTATTGCAAGCAAGTGTGGGCGATGAGTGCGATCTTGATTTTTTAGATATGCTTCCTAGTGTCCCAACGCATAAAGAAAATATTCCGCCTCAGCAAGTTGTGCTAAAGGAAGTTTCAGTAAATCTAGAGGAAAACCCAACCCGTAAACCAAAGTTTGGACTTTAGTCTTTCACTCAATCTTAATTTAGCAGAACCAACTATTCCCCTTTCGGTCCTTGAAACTTGAAATAATTCATTCAACTGATCTGACAGACGAACTGTCATAAAATCGGATTGAGTTTTAATTTTCAGGCCTTTACACTGCAATAGTTTTTATCACATGCGCTAAAAAAAGTGATTTTACACGGATGACCCTGCAAAGAAAGGAAGTATTGCATGTTAAGTAGTAATGTAATTAAGATTTCTCATCAGTTTAATAATTGCGCGTTTCATTCATTTGTCCCTTATATCGTTTCGCTGATTAGCCAAACGCAAAGAAACTCAACTGAATTTCAGTTTAATGAAATTACAGTAAATGCTCAAAAAAGGCGACAGTTTCAAAATTCAACGGGTTATTGGTTTTTTCTTGAAGCTTTCAAAGAATATTATCAGCTGCCAGATGAGGCTAATGCTCAAGTGCATCTTCAAAAGCTGATAGACAATCATTCTCATCCCTTAGATTTACAAGTTTTATTTGGACCAGTGTTAAGGGAAACACTCAAAAAAGTGCTCTTATCAAGTGAATCTGCCCAAAAGAGCATTAAAGAATCTTTTTTAGTGTTATATGATAAATGTAAAGAAAAAAATCATGAAGCGAATAGTGCCGCCCAAAAACGAGATGTCAATTATGTTAAAACGTGGCTAGCTCAATTAAACTGGGGGGAGGACACAGAATATGACGAGCTGTTTGCTCCTAATATTGATGTTATCGCAACTTTGCTGACCAAACGAAAAGTATGGTTTAGTGATTATACAAATCAAATTTATCAAAACTATGTTGAACATGTCTGCTCACAACAAAAAGGTATCTATATTTCACAAGATTTGATAAATCAATTATGTGATAGTTTTAACTTTAAACCGCTTGTTAACATTGAGGCAACGCCATCTGTGGGTAATGAATTGGCACAGATATTCTTTTCGAATCGTACGGGTGATCACTGGGAGCTTAAAAATAAAAATAATAGTAAATGGAATTTTACAGATCATCCTGAATTAGCAACTTTTAGAGAGTATCATGAAGTTACGACAGCGTTACAGTCATCAGGTAACAATCATGAGTACATTGAAAGAATTAGAAGACGTTTTAAGGAAAAAATCAAAAACTATTTAATTTCAGATGTGCCATATAATGTCGACAGCTTTATTCAAACAGATGCTTTATTTGATCAAACGCCTCATGATGATATGGCAATGTTGCATCGTTATATACGTAGACCCTCAAGAACCAAATGGCCTGCGTTGCATTTAGCGATATACCGAGGTGATAATCAAGAAATAAAAAGATTAATAACTCAAGATGTGAATTGGCGCCAAAAAGTCAGCTGGAAAGTTACAAACAGAAGACTCAGTGGTAGTCTTAAAGTATTTCCAGATAATGTATCGGCTTTAGGTCTAGCTGCCAGTTTAAATAACCGTGTGGCAGTCAATTTATTGCTCCAAGTCGCTAACATAAACACTGATGCAGATTTAATACAAGAAGCTTATAATTTAGCTTGTAGCTTTGGCCATAGTGCAGCGTTATATTCATTTTTACCTTTGAAACTGATAAAACATCGGTTTCAGGCGGTGTTAAATGCGATAAAATATAAAGATTTGTATCTAGTTTCTTCGTTAGTAAAACTAGGTGCCCCTATCGTTACCGCTAACGTTCAAGATCATCAATTGTTTCGATTTTCTTTAAATGTGGCCAGAGATAATGCTGATGATGTTGAATTTAGCATAGCACTTCATAATTTGCTGTTTTCGTTAGTTCATTCTCAAAGACTTGCTATAACGCAAAATACGGATAGTTTCAAAATTAATGATGACAGCCTTAGCGTTATTGTCCAGGCTTTTGATTATTCATTACCAAGATGGGTGGAAAATGTCTTTGAATACTATCAAAAAATGACAAAAATGCATAAGGTTCCTAAGCTTGAAGCCGTGAGTAACGATAATCTTATTGTCCTCATTGAAGCTGTTGCCAAAGTAGCCTGTAAAGCGATAGACGTAAATAAAGCTCAAAGGTTAAGAAGCTGTTTAATAGCACAAGAAGGTTGTTTTCACTTTAACGGCAAGTTTAATCCGTTACATCATGCGCTATTGCATGATCGTTACGACTTTGCCTTTAATACATATATTGACTATATTCTAGACACTCGTAGCGGGGCTGGCGAATTATCACAAGAACAAAAAGAGCAGACTAAAGGGAGACTATTAACAGATTTTGCAACTTTTGCAGATAGAATTTTTGACGAATATGACAGATCTTTAACTTTTAGATTACAAAGAGTTGAATATAGAAAAGGCTTGCAA
>JBFXKR010000308.1:0-3379 GCA_050173595.1 Candidatus Berkiella sp. | reverse complement strand
CATTTTTCAAACATATTGCCACTTAGTACCGGATTACTTCGAGTCCCCTCATATTTAAAATAAATAAACCAGAGATGGTCGGTTTTTTCTCAAGGGGCAATACGATGCAGAATTAATCAAACATAAAACCAATGCAGATGCACTATTTGAGCTACTCATGAGCAACACTGCAAATAGTGCGCAGTCATTAACTACTAATTTAGGTATTTACAGAGCGTTTCTTGCAATTTTTGTAATTACTTTATTAACAAGCGTTTCGGCTCCTGAATCATTATTTTCTTTTGCATAGGCCGCTTTTTGAGAGGCATATTCACCTGCATAATATGCGCTAGGGTGTCTGAGGAATTGTTTTGTTGAGAAAAGACCTATCACATAATCCAGCGTGCTTTGAGCGCCTCTCATGCCCTGTTTAAACACTTCTCTTTCATCAGGTGTCATAACAGCCAAGGCATCGACATCTTTTTTATTATATTCATTAAAAGCACGATGTTTTACATATTCTCTGTAGATCCAGATCGGAAAAGTCCATGCTCCCAATAAAAGGCCTGCTTGGCCAAAAGCTAAACCAGCAATCATACATGCAAAGGTATTTGTAGTAATATTTTTTAGAGCATTCGTAATTTCAAAATACATGGTTTGTCTCATCAATTTAAAAGAAAAGGAATATAATTTACCTAGCTAAAATACGCAATAACGATGCAAAATTGGTAGATAAGTGGTGGTAAGTGGCCGATAAGCGGTCATAGTTAAGTTATAAGTGAGAAACGCTAAAAGGAGTTGTGTATCATTTTTTGCAAAATATTCATTAAGATGTTTATAGCATCAATTGTGTGATATGCACTTAAAGCAATCCGTAAACGACATTGATTCAAAGGCACAGAAGGGGAGCGAATCGCGCTGACTCGAATGCCATTTTGGGCAAGCCATTTTTGAGCGCGCATGGTTTTTTCCGGGGTCTTTAAAATAATCGGAATGATATGGGTTGTTGTATTCGCAATATCATATCCCATCTCTTTAAGATTTAATCTTAGATCTTGAGCTTGGATTTGCAATTGTTGCGCTTTTATTTGCAAAGATGGAATTAACTCCCATGAGGCTTGCATCACGGCGATTTGAACAGGAGAAGGTGCGGTTGAAAATATAAATCCTTGGCTTTTGTTTATTAAAAATCGTTTTAAAGCTTTACTACAGCTAACATATGCACCACTATTTCCTAAACCTTTACTAAAAGTCCCCATGGTTAAATCGATATCTTTGGCGTAATCCTGGGTTAAACCATATCCCTTGCTACCGAACAGCCCAGTCGCATGCGCTTCATCAACATAAATAAAAGCATCATATTGTTTGGCTAAGCGAATAATTGTTTCAAGGCAGGCCACATCACCATCCATACCAAAAACAGATTCGGTTAAAATAAATTGGGGTCGTTTGCTATTTTTATTTTGTGCAAGCAAAAAAGCGAGATGATCATAGTCCAAATGGTGATAACGAAGCTGTTTTACCTTCGCTAATTGGCAGCCAGCATGCATGCTAGCATGGTTTAATCTATCAGAATAAACCAAGGGCGATGAGCCTAACACGCTTGAATCAAGCAAAGCACTCAGCACAGAAATATTCGCTTGATAGCCACTGTTAAATACCAGGGCACTTTGGCTTTGTTTGGTGCTTGCAATCATTGCTTCAAGTGCGCGAATTTGCTTTTGATCGCTCATCACTAAGCGAGAGGCTTTGTTGCCAACACCATATTCACAGGCAGCATCTTGCGCTGCTTGAATAAGGGCAGGGTGCTTGCTTAAGCCCAAATAATCGTTTGTTGAAAAATCTAAAGGATAGGTTGTGCTGTTGCAAAGATGTCGCAACAGTTTGTTCGCGCGCAGTTTGGCATTAAAAGCGCAGTAGGGGTGAAGGGTATTCCGCATAAGTTATAAAACTAGTAAATGCGGAATTGTAATAGTTCAAATACCAAGCAACAAGCTAATGATCACAAGTGGGAGACAACTGAACAATTTTTGACCACTGCTGTTCCCAACCTTTGTGATGGCTAACGCCTTTAAGGGTGCTCACTTTCACGCAGCGAGGGTTATTTAGCTCTTTGGCATAATGTTGAGCAAGCCAGGGAGGCACAATGGTATCTTTGTCACCTGAGTAATGATGTTGTGGGAGATCTTTTAGTTTATGAGCAAATTGACTTGGGTTTAGCGAGCCTGTCAGTGGCGATGTTTTATGATGTTTGTTTAACAGCTCATGATTTAAATCACCAGCAACACTGATTAGCCCAACCACATCCTTTCTTTGGGCTGCAACTAATGCGGCAACGCTCGCGCCACCGGAGAAACCAATCAACATGAAGTTAGTATTCTTCTTTGAAGCTTTAATTTGATCTAAGGTTTCATTGATTGAATCGATAACTTCGGTGGCATATCGGTGGCTAGACCAATATTTAGGGTTGCAATGTTTATCTAACTGTAAGGGTGTGTACTGACAAGGTCTTGCAATATAGATAACACCGTCATGCCTGTCTTGCATGGCAAGCTTTAATGCTAAAGGTTGATGCGGGGTTGGATTATCTGAAAGTTGGTATCTTGTTTTCCAACTATGACCATCACCTTCTATATAGATATGAAGCGTTGGTACTGCTTGTGGCGTATTTTCAAAAGTGCTTATTAAAAATGTTTGGGTAGGATAACGTTTAAGCGTAAAGCCATCCTTTTGTGCGCTCGTGATAACCGATTGCGTTTTGGCGGGATAGGTTTTAGGTGCTGCACTGCAACCAACAAGACAAAGAATTGATATATATAGTATTAGTCGCATACTCAGTTGCTGAATTTGATTTAGAACTTAAGTATTTTAACCTGCACTCACAATAAAATCTCAAGTTGCGTGTCCTCTTAATGCAAAATGCCTGTCCCTTAAGCGTTGAATGATTGTCCTTTTGAGAAAAATGCCTGTCCTTTGAGTTTTAAAAAATTCTTTTTGCTGAATGCTTTGGGTGAAGCCACACCAATGGTAGGATTGAAGTAATATGTCAGGGAGAGATGTAATGTCCGTAGATAAAATAAAAATATCTTCGCTATGGGCTATTGTGCTAGCGGGAGTGAGCGTGCCGTCGTTTGCTGCATTTCCCGATGTGAATTCCATGCTCAATGCAATTCGACCAACTGCACCAGTAGATGCGCCTGAGCTTGTCAACTTGATTGCAGCGATTGATGCCCTTCCCACAGAGCAGCAAAAGTTTGATGCATTACAGACATTAGTGCCTTCTGCTGATGGTAGCTTACGAGCAGCCTCAGAAGGCCCCATGCGGCAAATGGAATCGGTGCTTTATGATCGCTTGATAAAAATGAAATCAACGACTGGGGTTTCAAGTGGTGATGAAGCA
>JBFXKR010000307.1:0-3390 GCA_050173595.1 Candidatus Berkiella sp. | reverse complement strand
CTATGCGCTAGCTTTAGCTTCATCTATCGCTGTTTGCAGTGTTTCTTCCTTGTTGTTTTCGTACTGGTTAATGATGGGTCTTAAAATTAACAGCAAAATTAAACCAGGAACAGCAAATAGAATTGTCCATAAGAAAAACTCTGCCCAACCCACTGCATCAACGATATATCCTGCCACAGGGCCAACAAATACGCGGCCAACTGCAGCAAGCGCACTAATTAATGCGAATTGGGTTGCTGTAAACCTGGGATGACATAGGCTCATGACGAGCGCCATGAACGCGGCTGTGCCTAATCCGCCCCCAAAATTTTCCAAACACACCGTTAATACCAACATACTGGTCATGGGGCCTGTTAAAGCAAGTATGTAAAATAAGAAATTAGTCAGTGCTTGTATAATTCCAAAAATAAGCAGTGATCGAAATAACCCTAACCGTATCATGAGCACCCCACCCACAAACACGCCTAGTAGTGTACAAATCAGCCCACCGGTTTTGTTGATTAGCCCCACTTCTTTTAAAGTAAACCCCACCCCTTTGAGCAAAAAGGCTGTGGTTAATGTGCTTGCAAAAGCATCCCCTAGTTTATAGAGCACCACAAAAGCTAACAAGGTAATGGCTGATCTGCGACTTAGAAACTCTTTAAAAGGCTCAATGCATGCTTCTAAAAAGGAGGGAGAGGAGTCACGATAAGTGATTGGCTCCTTGGCCCATAGCGTGGCAAAGACGCCTATCCCCATTAATGCTGCCATTAGAAAATAGGTAAATGAAAAGCCAACGTAATCTGCAATGATCAGCGTTAGTCCACCCGATACTAACATGGCAACGCGATACCCAGTCACTGTCATGGATGTCCCCATGCCACGCTCGTTGGGCTTGAGTAGTTCTGTACGATAAGCATCGATAACGATATCTTGGGATGCGGATAAAAACGCAAGACATAGCGCAAGGAAAGCGAGCTGATAAGGTGCACTCAGGGGATCTAACAGTGCCATCAAGCAAAGCACACCAATTAATCCAATTTGGGTTGTTAACATCCAGCCTCGCCTTAACCCTAAGAAAGGCAGGCGATATTTATCCATCATGGGCGCCCAAAGAAATTTGTAAACATAGGGTTGCCCAACCAGGGCTAAAAATCCTATGGTTACAACATCAACACCATCCATGGCATACCATGCTTGCAGTGCGGTACCAGTTAAACCTAGAGGGAGGCCTGAGACAAAACCAAGCAATAATATGAGAAACATGCGTTTTTGCATCAACAGGCTTAGCCAGATGGGTTTTTTAAACATATGCTATTCGACTTACTTTTTTTGAATATCTTTAGATTCTTAGTGATTATTCTACTCACACATCCTGTTATCTCCAAAGCTTACATGAATCAAGACTTGGATTATCGCTTTAGTGAGCAAGTGATTTGTGATTTTCATCATTTTTATAGCTTAAACGCTATTTCTGAAAGGGCAATTGGCTTTGGGATAGCAGCTGTTTTTGCCAATACGGATTTGGATCCTGAATTTCGATGGTATTGGCAACATAAAATCAGAAGTGACTTTAGCGATAAGCTCTCTACTATCGTCAATGACTATAGCAAGATAGCAACCTACCCAATCTCAGTGCCAATCTACTTATCAACCCTTTGGATCAGCAACAAAGCATTTAATCTTGCTCCGCAAAGTGAGCTGGGTTTATGGGCAAACCACTCTTTACGGACCTTAATCGTGGGTGTCCCAGAACAAGCTTTGTTTACCCACCTGCTTGGCAGTGGACGCCCTGAATCGAATGAGCATAATTGGGATTGGTTTAAATATCATCGCGCTGTCAGCGGCCATGCATTTTATGGGGCCATTCCCATTATTAATGCAGCTAAGCAAGTAGAAGGTCCCTGGTTAAAAGGCTCCCTTTATGTTCTATCTACCTTACCTGGTATTGCAAGAATTAACAGTGACAAACATTATTTATCCCAAGTCTGGTTAGGTTGGTGGCTTGCCTTTAGAGCCAGCGAGGCAGTATGGCAAGATAAAGTTAGAAAAAAACCACAGATTACTCTACAAATGCTGCCAATAGAAAATGGAATTTATTTAGGATTGGCTAAAAAACTTTGATATATTACCTTATCTTAACCTCGTTAATTAAAAGGATAGATTGATGAAACGTGCACTGCTTTCTCTCGCTACCGCAAGTATGTTTTTATTAGTTCACCCAACATGGGCTGATGACAACAAAGGCGGCCAACTCAAAGATAAAAAAGACAAAATTAGCTACAGTATTGGTGTTGATGTTGGTAAAAGCATCATGAAGCAAAAAATTGATGTCAACACAGAGCCCTTCATGCAAGGTTTCAAAGATGGTCAAGCTGACAAGACCACATTGATGACTGAAGATGAAATCCGTCAAACCCTAATGGCTTTACAAAGCGAACTATTAGAAAAACAAAAGGCTGATATGAAAGAAGCTGCTGCAAAAAATCTTTCTGCGGGTGAAAAATTCCTAGATGATAATAAGAAGAAAAAAGACATAGTAACGCTTCCTAGCGGTCTTCAATATCGCATTATCAAAGAAGGCAAAGGCGAGTCTCCTAAAGCTGCTGATGTTGTAACAACGCATTATCGCGGAAAATTAATTGACGGTACTGAATTCGATAATTCTTATAACCGTGGCGAGCCAGTTAAATTTGCCGTCAATGGCGTGATCCCAGGTTGGACCGAAGCGCTTCAGCTCATGAAACCAGGCAGCAAATGGGAACTATTTATCCCTTCTAAACTTGCTTATGGTGAAAATGGCGTTGGTCAAATCATTGGGCCAAATTCAGCATTAGTATTTGAAGTTGAATTGCTTAACGTTGAAAAAAATGATAAAGCAAGCAATGACAAAATAGAAAAAACGAAAACTGAAAAACAATCTAAAGCAGCGACAACCCATAAAAAAGGTTAATCTGGTTTAGGTTAATTTAAAGCCTCCGCAAGGAGGCTTTTTTATTTGGATGCAACTAAAGCGGATTGTTGCGCGATATTTGGCGTTAAATGAAGTTGCTGCTTGACTAAAAACTCTTCAACAGCAAAATTAATTAATTTACTAATAAGATCTTGATATGAAATACCCGATGCTTCCCATAATTTGGGGTACATACTGATCGAAGTAAAACCTGGCATTGTGTTTAATTCATTAACATAGATGTCATTCTCAGGTGAAAGAAAAAAGTCTACTCTGGCTAACCCTTTGCACTCAGCAACGCTAAAAGATTGTATAGCCAATTGGCGAACACGCTCTGCAATAGCAGATTGTAGCCCAGCAGGAATAATCAATTTTGCGCCATCTGGATCGAGATATTTAGCTTCGTAGGAATAAAACGCATGCGTTGGCTTTATCTCACCCACACAGGAAGCAATTGG
>JBFXKR010000306.1:0-3396 GCA_050173595.1 Candidatus Berkiella sp. | reverse complement strand
GAGTTAGGCGGTTTCGCGTAAGTGCGTTTATACAACGCAATCAAAAAGGGTGCGTGATACGTCATATTCAATCTCAGATCCCATCGATAGATGATTTAAATTTACCGCCCGTTGTTAAAGCCTTAACAATGATTAAAAAGGGGCTAGTGATTGTTTCTGGTGCAACCGGCGTGGGTAAAACAACGACAATTGCTTCTATGTTAGATTGTCGTAATAAGTTAAGCAAAGGTCATATTATTACTATTGAAGATCCAATTGAATATCTTCACACACATAAAAAATGCATTGTGACACAAAGAGAAGTGGGGATTGATACGTCCTCTTTCGCCACTGCTTTAAAAAATGCCATGCGTCAAGCACCAGATGTCATTTTAATAGGTGAAATTCGCGATATTGATACAATGCGTCATGCGATTTCTTTTGCTGAAACAGGGCATTTGTGTTTGGCAACATTGCATGCAAGTAATTCAACACAGGCCATTGAGCGGGTCGTCCATTTTTTCCCAGAACAGTTTAGAGAGCAACTATGGCTCGATTTATCATTGAATTTGCGTGCTATTTTATCGCAACGTTTAGTAAAAAGAGCAGATGGTAAAGGCCGTGTCGTTGCCATGGAAATTTTGGTGAATACACCGATTATTGCAGAGTGCATTCGTAAAGGCGAGATTCAAAATGTCAGAGAATATATTACAAAAAATGATGGTGTTGGCATGCAGACCATGGATCAGGCGCTATTTCAACTATATGAACAGGGATTAATTAGTGAAGATGAAGCGCTTCAAAATGCGGATTCTGCCAATAATATGCGAATTTTGATGAAGCTTAGAAATCAGCCACAAGCTGATAATCACAAAGCTGTTACCCTGAATTTACATGATGATAGCGCTGTTCATATCAATCGCCTTTCCTGATTAACTAGCCAACAAACTTAAGCCGGTGTTTTTTTTCAGTACTTTTGGGGTTATACTGCCCCTTCAGTTTATATTGATCATTGTTAAGGAATTATATGCAAATTCTTACTCAACAAGATGCAAAATGCATCAGTGGTGGTAACAACTTGGTAATCACTCAGCAAGTTTCAACAGAAGGTCTTTCAAATCAATGTGTGCAAGCACTTGCAAATCTTCTGAAACAAGGCGAACTCACAGACGAACAACAAGCAATATATATTCTCAGTAGCTGCACCATGGGCGAACTTGATATTTTAGGCGATAGATTAGATGCCGCTCCTTTTATCAACGTAGAATTTGTTTAAAAGAGGTAGTTATGAAAAATTTAAATTTAATTGATTGCCAACAAATTTCCGGTGGCACACAATATTTATCAATTACGTCAAGAGTTGAATTTGAAGGTATTTCGCAAGCGTGTATTGCAGATTTTTATCATAACAATACCGATGGTTTTGCTAATGTAACAATTGATAATTTAGACTCAATGATTATTAATGGTTGCGCTGAACTTGCAAACACCAGTTATTCTGTAAGTATGGATGTTATTCCTGTTTCGATTTTGGTTGTAGACTTGTAAGTTGTTGGTCATTGCGCAAGCAATGACCAAACTATTAAACAAATCATGAGCGCTTCTAACCATCTACATACGGCATTAAAAGAGAAAACCCAACCACTATTGGCAAAACTAGGGTGCAACTACTTTCAATACCTAAAAGTATTCGCCGATGGTAGTTTTTCCTTTAACACAACTAAACCTACCTGGAATGCTTTTGTCTCAGATTATTTAAAGAAAATAAACAAACCAGCAGTTTATTCGCATATTGATGCTCATACCTTAGATAAAAACAAATATATTTTTCTATGGGATCCTAACTTACCATCAGAGCCAGTAAAACTTGCACGTGGATTTGATATTGCTCATGGCTTAACATTCGTTGAACGCCAAAGCGACCACTATTACATGATTGGGTTTGGGGCAAGCGCAGCCAATCATCATGCGCTTGATAATTATTTTAATCATTTTAATGAAATGGATCAGTTCATCCAAGAATTTAAAGCCAATCAAAAGCTTATCAAAGCATTAGATAATGAAAGGTATGTTGTGCCAAGTAGTCGCCAAGATGCCAATCTCAATAGCATGCTTTTGCCCGAACAAAACCGGCGCGAATATCTTACGCCTCAAGAGCGGCTTTGTTTGAGCTTATTAGCTAAGGGCCTTAGCTACAAAGAAATAGCACTAAAGCTTAAGATCTCACCACGTACGGTGGAAACCTATCTTAACCGTGTGCGGTTGAGATTTAACCTTCGTTATAAAAAAGACCTCATTACCTTATCAAGCCATTATTGAACGTATTTTTTACGGACAGATCTTTTGAAAAATAAACAGTATTGTTTTTATTTTTCATGAGGTTAATATGAAAATTTCTGTTAATGAGCAAGAAAAACGTTTGGTCTATATAAATTTCTTCCGCTATTTTTCATGGCTGCTTGGGGCGAAAAAACACATGGATTGTTGCTACACGCAACCTTGTGTACCTTTTGCGGTTTTTAATTCCGTGATTGATACGCACCTTGATGAGAAAATAGCTTTAAAAGCCATTTCGGAAATAAAATCTATCTATCAGCAAACCAAACAGTTTTGTTGGTGGATAACCGATTTTGTAAAACCGCAATCGTTAACCCATACCTTGGAAGAAATGGGGTTTACCAAGGGGGATCCTTTTGTTGGTATGATTTATCCGCTTGAGGGGAAAATACGCATTCCAAATGAAGTTGCACATATTGAAGTTAAACAAGTAGTAACGCCAACGATGCTTGATGATTGGATGAAACCTGTTCAGGAAGCGTTTAACATAGATGATATCTCAGCACAATTTTGTGCCAAGGTATTTAAAGACAATTTTACTGATAAGAGATTAAAGCACTTTTATGTTCAAGCAAAGGGAGAGATCATTGCAACGGCGACGCTTTTTATTGAAGATTTAGTCTCTGGATTTTATAATCTTGCAGTGTTGCCCCCTTATAGAAATCAGCACATTGCCAGCGCACTTAAGTGGCATCGTTTAAAAATGAGCCAAGACTTGGGTGCACGTTATGCTGTTTTACAATCTTCACGCATGGGCCAAAAGTGTGATCTGAATATTGGCTTTAAGCCGGTATCAATGTTTATCCCTTACTTTTCGCCGGTTTGAATTTTGCGAGGATCAAAACATTACCAAGCATCACTAAACCGACACCGATAAAGTCTAACTTCATCCAAGTAAAGTTTTCAAAATAGGTAGACACAATCAGAGCGACGATGGGAAAAAACAAAGTAGTTTAAACCGCTTTTTCTGGTCCTACCTTTTTAACAAGAGTTAAATAAGTGAGAAAACCAATGACAGAGCCTGGTATCGCTAAGTAAAGCAAGGAGAAAATATACGTTGTTGAATTATCAAATGAATAG
>JBFXKR010000305.1:0-3404 GCA_050173595.1 Candidatus Berkiella sp. | reverse complement strand
CAGAGAGCCATCTTTTAAGAAGCATCAACCGGTTTTTAGCCCATTTTTCGCCAAGTCGCTTGGTATTTGTTAGAATGCCCTCACCCAAATTTTACCCTGATTAGGCACTGTCACATGTCTGAATCCATTACTTATCGCCAAGCTGGCGTTGATATCGACGCCGGAAACGAGTTGGTCGACAAAATTAAAAAAATTGTCCCTATTACCCATCGCCCCGGTGTCATGGGTAGCATTGGTGGATTTGGAGGGTGTTTTGATTTAAGTGCACTCAAAGCTTATCGCCACCCTATTTTGGTTTCCTCAACTGATGGCGTGGGCACCAAGCTACGCCTCGCCATTGAAATGAACCAACATGATTCGATTGGTATTGATCTCGTTGCCATGTGTGCCAATGATTTAGTCGTCATGGGCGCATCGCCATTGTTCTTTTTAGATTATTACGCCACCGGAAAACTCGATGTCGATGTTGCCGCCAACGTGATTAGTGGCATCGCCAAAGGTTGTAAACAAGCAAATTGCGCACTAATAGGTGGTGAAACCGCTGAAATGCCAGGCATGTATCAAGCAAAAGACTACGATTTAGCAGGATTTTGTGTGGGCATCGCCGAAAAAGATGAACTTATCGATGGCAGCACGATTAAAGCAGGTGATGTTCTCATTGCATTAGGATCGAGTGGTCCTCATGCCAATGGCTTCTCATTAATTCGTCATATTATTAACACAAAAAATATATCGCTTCATACCCAACTTGAAGGCAAAACCTTAATTGACATGTTATTGGCGCCAACACGGATTTATGTCAACGCTGTGTTAGCTTTAGCCAATGCAAAATTACTCAAGGGCGCAGCCCACATCACAGGCGGTGGCTTTATCGATAACATTCCCCGTGTGCTGCCATCACAGCTTGCTGCCTTTATTAATATGCAATCTTGGGAGTTACCCCCCATTTTCAAATGGTTACAAGAAAATGGCAACCTCAGTACTTTTGAAATGCGCCGCACCTTAAATTGCGGGGTTGGCATGGTGTTATGTGTTGAAAAACAACATGCTGCTGCTGCCTTAGCACTTTTACGCGAGCACAATGAAACGCCTTGGTTGCTCGGTGAGATAAAAGCGCGCACCCAAGAAAGTGTGGTATTTTCTGATGAGCAATAAGTGTCGTGTTGTTGTACTCATTGGTGGCAATGGCAGTAATTTACAAGCCTTGATTGATAACAATGATTTACAACAAGTTGCGCAAATTGTTGGCGTCATCAGCCACAATGCTGATGCTTATGGGCTACAAAGAGCCAAAGCTGCTAACATCCCAACAACCCTTGTTGCGCACACCGATTTTGAAACGCGCGATAGTTTTGAAGCCGCATTAGAAAAAGCCATATCGGGTTATCAATGCGATTTGATTTTGCTTGCAGGTTTTATGCGCGTGCTATCAGCAAACTTTGTAAACCATTTCCAAGGTAAAATACTGAACATTCACCCGGCCTTATTGCCTAAATATAAAGGGTTGCATACCCATAAGCGCGCTTTAGCTCAAGGTGACAAGGAGCATGGCGCCAGTGTTCATTTTGTTACAGCCGAGTTAGATGGTGGACCAATAATTGCCCAAGTTCGTGTTCCAGTTGAGCCCCAAGATGATGAGAACGCACTCTCACAACGTGTACTGACAGCAGAACATTGGTTGTATCCTCAGGTTGTGATCTGGTTTGCGCAAAATCGCTTAAAGTATTTGCAAAATGTTGTTACATTAGATGATACGCGGTTACCCCCGCAAGGCCAGCAGTTATCTTTACCTACTATGCAAGGAATAGTAAGTTGAGAAACCAAAAATCGAAACTTAATTTCTTTTTCTTTACCAGCGTTGTTGCCATCCTGATTTGGATGATGAGCCCAACAGTCAAAGGCTATAGTAAAGATGAAATTAATTCTTTTCCTTTAGCTGAATATGAAGCGCGCTATAGTGTGAATTGGCTTGGGATCTACACCGGCGAATCAGTGCACAGACTCTCTCGCGTTAAAAATGGTCAGTTTCATTTTGAAGCTAAAACTGAGCCTAACCTTAGGATTTTACCCTATCATTCTGTAGAAAGTACGGACTTTGCTTGGGATGGCAATGAAATTTTGCCACAAAACTACTATTACAATATTCACGAAGGCACCCGTCACAAAAAGGGAAATGTGGCTTTTAATTGGCAGTCTTATAAAGTTCACAATCCCAGCACCCCTGAAAAATGGGAAACAACGATTGCACAAGGCACACAAGATAAACTCACCCAGACATTATGCTTGCGCCAAGCACTGCTTAAAGGCGATACCTCGTTGAATTTTATGGTTGCAGAGCATGACAAACTTAAAAGCTATCGTTTTATTATTCTTGGCGAAGAGCGACTAAACACCAAAATCGGTACACTTGACACCATCAAAGTTGAACATATTTCTCGTAAAGGGCATCGTACAACGATGTGGTTTGCAAAAAAATTCGATTACTTACCAGTTAAAATGGCACAATCACGCCGTGGTAAGCAAGTCGCAGGCGGCGAGATCTTATCCTTTACTACAAAGCAATAATAATAATTTAATTACTCTTCATAGGATTTTTTATGCGCGAGTTATCCTTTAGTGAATGTCACTATATCAGTGGCGCTACCTACGAATCATGGCAAGTTGTTCTTTTAAGTGGCCTATCATCTGGGCTTGCTTTTGGCACCATTGAAGTCTACAGCACATTATCGATAATTGAAGGTTTAAAACTATTTGCTGTTTGCACCATTCCCACAGCTTTAACCAGTGCTGCGATTGTTGGCGGTTTTGCTTTATGGGAAATGGCGAGTGAATGGGATAATTCAATGGCGCATTGTTAAATCCCATTAAATCCCATCAAATCCCTCTGTGCCGCCTTTGGCGGCCTCTCTCTTTACGAAAGAGAGATCTTTTGTTCGCTTTGCTCACATAAGAACATACTAACTAGTGCGAGGATTGGGGTTAGGTTATCGGCAATGTCACCCCTAATTGCCCTTGATATTTGCCGCCACGGTCTTTATAAGACACTTCACAAACTTCATCCGATGCTAAAAATAGCATTTGCGCCACCCCTTCATTCGCATAAATTTTCGCAGGCAGTGGGGTGGTATTTGAGAACTCTAAAGTAACATGCCCTTCCCATTCTGGCTCAAGCGGTGTCACATTCACAATAATGCCGCAACGTGCATAAGTTGATTTGCCTAAACAAATGGTCAATACATTACGAGGAATGCGGAAATATTCCACCGTTCTGGCCAAAACAAACGAATTAGGCGGAATGATACAGGTATCACCCACTTTATTAACAAAACTATTTTCGTCAAAATTTTTCGGATCAACCACGCTTGAATGAATATTGGTGAAAATTTTAAACTCATTGGCACAAC
>JBFXKR010000304.1:0-3411 GCA_050173595.1 Candidatus Berkiella sp. | reverse complement strand
TCTTGCTCCATTATTTTAAAATAGCTATCAAGTTCCTGTTCATAGTGCTCATAGTTTAATACTTCATAAAGCGCTTCACGCGTTTGCATCAGATCAATGACAGACTGTTGTGTTCCTTCGTTACGTATGGCACTAAATACTTTTAAAGCAGCTGCGTTCATTGCTCGAAATGCGCTTAAGGGGTATAAAATGATTGAAACCCCAACGCTGGCAAGCTCTTCTTTAGTGAATAGTGGGGTTTTACCAAATTCAGTAATATTCGCCAGCACGGGCACAGACACTGCTTTGGTAAATAGCGCATATTGTTCTATTGAAGTAAGGGCTTCTATAAAAAGCGCATCGGCACCAGCAGCTTGATAAGCTAAAGCACGATCGAGTGCCCCTTTCTCGCCCTCAACGGCAAAAGCATCGGTTCTTGCCATGACGACAAACGCATCATCATTAACACCTTCTTTGGCTGCACTTATTTTTGCTTGCATTTCATGTATGCTAATCAGTTGTTTGCCTTGGCGATGACCACAACGTTTAGATTCTGTTTGATCTTCAATATGTGCCCCAGCGGCACCCGCTTGAGATAACAATTGAAAGCTTCTTCTGACATTTAAAGGGCTGCCCCAACCTGTATCGGCATCCACTAAGATTGGTAAGGTAGTAGCGTTAACAGTTTGCTGGACCCAAGAAACAACATCATTCAAAGAAGTCAGCGCAAGATCAGGTAATCCGAAATTGGCATTTGCTATGCCCGCGCCTGAGAGATAAAGTGCTTTAAAACCCACGCTTTGCGCCAGTTTTGCAGCATAAGGATTGATAACACCGGGTAACTGTAAAGGTTTCTCATCAATGATAGCTTGGCGCAACAAGCGGCCTGGGTGATCCCTCACGCGAACATTCCTTATCTTGAACATGATAGAGCGCCGGTACGTGCCCGGCTAAGCAGGTTCTATTCTATAACGCATGAGCGCACACCACTATCACAACATGCTCCAATGTTGTTTAACTAAAATGTTTTCGATGACTTAGCATCGCTGGCAAGCTAAATAAAATTAAGCCAGCAACTAAATAACCTTCAAAAACAAAGAGATGTTGCAATGAAAGTGACTCTTTAAACTGATCAGGTGGCATAAACCCTAAGCCAAAGCACGTTAAACAGATAAAAATACCACTACCAGCAATAAGAGCTAACCCTAACAAACCACCCGGAATTTTGTACGGCCTGGGTATTTGCGGATGATTTAATCTTAATTTAATGGCTGCAGCAAAAACTAAAATATACATTGCCATTGCAAATTGCGTGGTGATGGCTGTGACGAGCCAAAATGCTATGTCCACAGATGGCATAAGAAAGAATGCAAGTGCCAATAGTGTGCCTAGCGTGGCCTGAGCTACTAATATAGCAACAGGTTGGTCTTGTTTATTTTTCTTTGAGAGCCATTTCGGCATTGCACCAGTTTCTAAAGCATGATGTAACCCTTTTGCAGGTCCAATGATCCAAGTATTATTCCCGGCAAAGGAGCCAATCATTGCCATGAGGGCAATCAGTTTGACAGCCCATCCCATGCCAAAATCATTAAAGAAAACATTAAAAACTTGCATCACGCCAGAAACAATGCTGATTTTAGGCACCACCACAGCCATGGCCAAAGAGCCTAAAATAGATATCCCTAATATTAAAAGTGTTGAGAGCAATATAGCCTTAGGATAAACACTTTTTGGGTTCTGTGTTTCATTGGCATAAAAGGCTGACATTTCCATGCCAGCTAGTCCAAGCACCACCGCGCCAAAGAAAACAATATTGCCAAGTGAAAAATGAGGTATTAAAGCAGCACTTGAAACATCCAATTCGATGGGTTTACCCATCATTAGCCAGATTGCGGCCAGAACAATAATTAATAAGCCCGGAATCACCGTGCCTAAAAAAGCGCCGATGGTAGAAACCAGCGCCGATGTTTTCATACCTAGGAAATTGAGCAAAGTTAAAATCCAAAAGATGCCAACAATTGAACAAAACATAAAATACTTATTTTGTGCAAGCGTTGGATCAATTAAGTAAGCAATGGTTGCCGCCAAGAAAGTGAGCACTGTTGGAAATGAAGCAATTGAGAACATCCAGTTCATCCATTGTGCAATAAACCCTATCCTTGGACCAAAAGCTCTTGCTACCCAACCATAAATACCAATGGCTTCTGGCCAAGCAGTTGCTAATTCAGCGCACACCAAGGCTGTGGGAATAAAGAATAAGGCCGCCGCAACCAGGTAAAAGATGATGGCGGCAAAACCATACTCCACCATAAAGGAAAGGTTTCTTAAGCTGACAATCGCAGCCACATTGATAAGGGCCAGTGAAAAGACACCCAGAAACTTTTTTGGAGAGCTCATGATTAGCCTACTATTGCCATTTTGAATAATAATAGCAAAAGTAGAGCACATTGTGCAATTATATGCAAGACATATGCATATTTATTCACGATAGGCGCAAGCCCTGGGCCCCCAAGCGGCAACAACCAACATGCCCCTATACCAGGTTAAGGTAAATTTAACCCAGCAAATAGTTAGCTGCCACACATGCATTGGTGTTAACATATTCGTTCTCAATACGATCAGATCCTGATAGTATCTTTAAAAAAGGTGACTTTTGGACGCATTAACACTTCGTAAATTCATAGATAAACTTTCAAGTGAGCATCCTGCGCAAATAGAGAAAGCGCTGCATGCGCTTGCCACGCAAATTCCCCTATTTGTGCCCCAAGATCAACAAAATTTAACCAAAGCGGCTGTGCTGGTCCCCTTTATCATGCATAGCAATAATCCATCGTTATTACTCACAGTACGTACTGCCCATCTTTTACATCATGCTGGTCAAATCAGCTTTCCTGGCGGAAAAAATGATGAGCAAGAAGATGCTATCACCTGTGCCTTAAGAGAAACCCAAGAAGAAATTGGCATACATCCTGATAAAATTGAAGTTATCACAAGCCTAGGAACTTGGCCTTCTTTTAGTGGTTTTTTGATAACCCCTGTCATCGGCCTAATTACGCCGCCAATTCAACATCAGGCTTTTGAACATGAAGTACAAGAAGTGTTTGAAATCCCTTTAAATGTGGCTTTTGATTCAAAGCGCTATCAACGCGTTGAAAAGCAAACACCCATTGCACATCATTACTATGAACTTAACTTTGAAGAAAAACGAATCTGGGGTTTTACCGCAGGGCTGATGTTACTGTTGGCAAGTTTTGCAAACAAGAACTGTTAAACTTGTCTTTTATACAATAACATCGGCTAAGAGAGTTTCACCCATTAAAGATCCCACCATTGGCAAAGGCAAAAAAGGTTCAAAATGAATGCTTTCTTTTAGAACATCTAAACAATCACTAAATACGGCATCCAAATAGTTCACGTTAGTAACATCCAAGA
>JBFXKR010000303.1:0-3417 GCA_050173595.1 Candidatus Berkiella sp. | reverse complement strand
AGCATTAGAAGCTTCTGGTAAGAATAAAAAAATAGTATTATTTTTTGATGAATTTCCATGGATGGCAACTCCAAATTCGCGCTTGCTTCAAAATTTAGCTTATTATTGGAACCAACACTGGTCTAAAGATAAAAGAATAAAATTAATCATATGTGGTTCTTGTGCCTCATGGATAATCAATAAAATTGTTAACAACAAGGGCGGATTGCACAACAGATTAACAAGAAATATACATCTTGCCCCTTTCAAGCTGATAGACTCTAAAGAATATTTACATAGTTTAGGGATCAAATTAAATAATGAACAAGTTCTTCAAATTTATATGGTCACAGGAGGTATTCCCTATTATTTGTCAAAAATAGAGAGGGGATTATCTGCAGCGCAGAATATTGACAAAATAGCATTTAGAAGAAAAAGTTTTTTTCTTCAGGAATTCGATAATTTATTTGCATCCCTGTTCAATAATTATGAGATTTATATAGATATCGTGCGCAAGATTGCAAAGTACCGCTATGGGATAGGACAAGAAGCTTTGCTAAAGAAAATGGGTAAGGCCCTGCATGGGAAAGGTGGACTAGAGAAATTAAAGGCTCTGCAAGAAACAAATTTCATTATAAGTTTCAAGCCTTTTGGACATAGTAAAAAGGGTATTTATTATAAAGTAATTGATCAATATTGTTTGTTCTATTTTGACTGGATTGAACCGATTAAAGATACCTTGTTAGAAAAAGGGTTTGCTGGGAAATATTGGGAGAAAATTCATGAATCAGCTGGGTGGAATAGTTGGTCGGGGTATGCTTTTGAAGCGATATGTTATGAGCACATTGCGCCAATAAGTAAGGCTTTAAATTTAACCTCAACAGCGGTCCCATATGCTTGGCGAAAAACAACTCAAAAGGGATCTAAGGAGCAAGGCGCGCAGATTGATTTATTATTTGAACGAGAGGATGATTCCATTAGCATCTGTGAAATTAAATACACAGATCAGCCTTTTTCAATAGATAAGCAGTATGCTGAAAATTTAAAAAGAAAAATTGCAGTTTTCAAAGAAACAACAAGAACATCAAAGCAAATATTTTTAAGTATTATATCTGCCAGTGGGATTAACAAGACTATTTATTCAGAAGATATGGTGGATGGTGTTGTTACTTTAGATGATTTGTTTAAACATAATTGAGAAATTTTAATCATTGAGGAAATAAGGGAACAAATTATTTTGCAGTTGATGAAAAAAAGGTGAAAAGGCATATTGGTAAAAAATGTAAACGCTAAAATTCCAATTTCTTAGTTTTATTGCAAATATTTTTTAAATCTTGCCATTCTTTTGTTGTTAAACTAGGCGTGGTTGTTGACTGATTTCCTATCGATTTGATGCGTTGCATGCGTTGTTTCATTCCTGGGTGACTTGAAATATACTCTAACACTTCTTCATGTTCGCTTAAAAGTTCATTTTCTTTGGCAAATCTTTCAAAAAATTGTGAAAATCCTTTGGTGCTAACATTCGCTTTTTTCAATAACATGACAGCAATATCATCCGCTCTTGATTCATCTTCGCGGCTAAATTTTAGATGAAATAATTGTGTCAGATAATCAGCAGAAGAGCCAATGCTGCTGGCAACAACAATATTTATTCCCATGGTTCGAATGAGTCCTTGGGTGGGGTGATGCTCTATGGCATGCCCCATTTCATGGGCTAACACACCTGCTACTTCATCGGGTGATTGTGCAAAATCAAGCAGACCGCTAAAAATAATCAGATGATTTCCTGGCACAGCGAAAGCATTAATATTGTCTTTAGTAGATTTCACCACTTTGACATCAAAGGACACATTGCTGCCTTTGCTAAGACGCTTTACCATTTGTTTTAGCGCTTTCTCTCCACTTTGAGCAACACATTCTTGACCAGTATCGCTCATGGCTTTAATAACATACTGCCCAAGTTTGTCATCCCATTTTTGGGGTACAATTTGTGCAATAAATGGTGCGCCAATGGGGATCCCAAATAACAGTATTACTAGTAACACACTGCAACTGATGGCAACAACCATCAGCTTATGCCAGGGATGGTTAACGCTTGATAATTTAACATGCTTTGATGGGATTTTTTTAATAATCTGATCGTAGTGCTGGCGCTCTTTAACGATAAGTCTCGCGCCGAGTTGATCTTTATAGCCTAATACGATATCACGATTATCATGCGGTGGCTCCATGACTTGAAGTCTGTCATAGTGCCATTGGTATATGATGTCGCTCATAGCAACTTTGATGAGCAATTGTTTGTCTTGAATTTCAACTGTGACATCAAGGGGCTTTAAACTTTTACCATCAAAGAAGCGCGTATTAAATGAGGTATCGCTCATGTTAGGATTTAGAATAATCCGATGCTAATATCTAGTATCGAACTAACGCCTTCTCCAGCAGTATCTTTTTTACCTATTGCTTGCAAAATGGGCGAGTTATTCATATCACCTTTGATGCGAGTGTGTTTGCAAAAGAATTTCATTTTCCTTTGTATGACAATAGGATGACCAAAGCCGATAGTGAAGATGTAAATAAGTAGGTTACCAAAAGTTTGCCTAAACAAACCCCAGCCTGAAATTTTGCAATCAAAGCCGATATTGCCAAAAGTTAGATAGTTATAGCGCATGCGAACAAAAGCAGCTTTATACCAAAAACGTGACATAATGATGCTAGCAAAAAGGACAAACACACCAATACCCGTTGCAACTCCTACAATAATGCCTTCTGCTGAATCTGGATCAATTTTGGCTTCTTTCACAGCCTCTGATGCGGCATGTGCATCAGGAACGATGGCATAGACGATAATAGCAAGAATAATGCAGGAGAAAATGCCAATGAAAATTCCACCAAAAAATGAGAGTAAGTTTATGCCAAACAAATTACCATAATCGGGGTTAAAAACAGCCTTTTGATCGCCAAAGGAGATCCGATTCATTTTATACTTATATTTTAAAAGATCTGCCATGGGTATCCACAGCCCAAAAGTGATGATGATTAAAAATAAATGAAATAGTCCATATAGGCCATATAAAATAGTTGAGCCTTCCATGTGGCCTCTGATCCCGCGCCACCTTGAATGGGTTACACGATAACGCAATGAGCCAAAAACCGCCACAAAGGGTAAATAGGCATAGAAAAACAACATGTAAAATGCAACGAGAGATATTGAGATAAGATAGGTTTTCTTTAGCTCAGGTGGTAGTGTATCAATGTCTACTTCATCTTCATCAACGTCTTTTTCTGTCTTTTTTAAATCTCCAATGAGATCCATTAGATCTGTTTTGCTATTAGTCGTTTTCTCTGGTTGCGTGCTTTTATATTCAGCCGTAATTTTTTCAACATTATGAAATGCCCAAAAAGCAGGGGCGCAGAATATTAGAATAATAACCAATGCTT
>JBFXKR010000302.1:0-3420 GCA_050173595.1 Candidatus Berkiella sp. | reverse complement strand
AGCACTCCAGGATCAGTATCTAGTGAAACATAAATATCATAGAGGTCTTTCGCATCATCAAATCCCAGATTTAAAGCAACTTTATTTAAGTATTCTCTGGCCTCATTTGAGTTCAATTCACCAAAGCCAGCTTCATCCAATAGTTTTTGTCTTTCTTTTGCTATTTCTTCCGGAGTACCAATAGCAACATTTTCGACTTTAGAAATTAACCCATATAGCGTTGCGATTTGCATATAGTAAAATTCAAAGCTTGCCCCATAAATTTGCTCTTTAAGATAAATCGAAACATCTGAAATGCTATCAATGCCTACTTGCGATTGAGTGCTTTGGTATTTATCTTTTCCAAGCTTAGCTTCTAGTATATTTGGTTGTGTACTGAGAGTAATGGGTTGGGTTGTGATTTGAGCTGGATTTGCTTGTAACCTTTGCACATTAAGAACTAGTAAACTTTGGATCTCTTTTTGATAATCTTGTAGCATATATGAGGAGAAATCACTGGCAATCTTTTGCACACCTTTTCTTTCAAAAAATCCTGGCTCATGTTTTGGAAGCGCTTTCCCGGTGGGGTTCATATAAGCTTCTAGGTATTTATTATATTCTGTTAGCAAAGAACCATTGAGATATACCGCGCAGCGGTGGCTTAGGAAGAAAAAGTTGTTAACATCATTATTGTTAAAATCTTTTTTACTTGCCAATATCCCGAGTTGATCGGCAAGTACCTTCATGGCATTAACATATTGCTCACGTGAAATGTTAGCCTTTTTTAAAGTGGCGAGTGCATCATTGATTATTTTAATTTCATCTGGTACTGGGGTTGGGAGTTTCATTTTATCTAAACCATTAGAAACTAACTCAACCAAGCCTTTTGTTTCTTTTGTCCAGCTATCATAAAGCGTTGCGTCTAGATTGTCTAAGGCATTGCCTAACATAAAACCTCTTGTATTTTTACAATAGCAATTTTCTGATGACTTACACTATTAGACAAAGACTATTAAAGAAAGTTTCTTAATTAATAGATCAGTGCATATGCAACTACTACATTGCTATCGTTGTATTGTTCAATTATGATTCGTAAATGTTGAAATATGCCTGTTCTTCAAATGTCCGTTTAGAAATTCAAAAATGGACTTGCTTAATTGCACTTAGTATGTGCACCTTTATTCAATGGTTTACTTTTGCGGCCTTTAGCGCGTGGTTTGCTTTTTTTGCACCTGTTTTTTTATTAGCCTCAGCTGCTTTGATATATATTTTTAATCGTGGTGTGCCTGATTTGGGCTTTAAGCAAAAAATTCATCTTAAAAATTCAAAATTAAAAATAGTCTCCTTGCTAATAGCTGATCTTTGTAAAAAGCTTGCTATTTCACAGCCCCCTTTGGTTGTCCTTAACAAGCTTGATGCAAATGTCAATTTAGATGCTTGTGTGCAGGGTTTTCCCTTACCTGATGCGCTATTCCTTTCTGAAGATTTGCTAAAAATATATAAAAAAAAATTAACCAAATCGTCAATGCAAGCCTTGCTTGCTCATGAATTAAGTCACCTTAAACAACAAGATCCTATTTTTATATTTATATTGAATTCATTAAGAGTTTCTTTGTATACAATGAGCATTCTGTTTTTAGTTTGTTCGCATATGCCTTTGTGGTGGTCTTTGAGTCTTAGCTTAATGCTGGTTTTAGCACAAGAACTATTTTATGCAGGTTTTTGTCGCGCGAAGGAAGCTTTGGCTGATTTAAATGCAATTAAAATTACAAATACTCCTAGCGTAGTGAGATTCATTTACGATAGATATTTACAATATCTGCAATGGGGCAAACTCGTTATTGAAAATGAATTTGCTGCTCAAACTCATTTTGTAGGTTTAAGCAAAGATTTAGAAACTCATTTAAAAGGATGTTATCAAAAATTAACTGCATCAAATTTCAGGGACACATACCATGCACTTGAAGCAACAACGCTGCAAGAAAAGGGCATACTTTGCCAGTTTCAGAATCATTGTAAAAGTTGGTTTAATACACACCCCACAATTCGTGAACGCATTCATTACTGTGAATGCGCCCAAAGTGCAAAGCCTTAATTTGCTATGCAAAGTGCTTACATTCTATTAAAATAATAATGTTAGCTTCCCATTTAAATAGTGTCTGACAACTTACATATATATGGCGCAAGGTATGCAAAAAGGACCGATTCCACTCAAAGTTATTAAAACACAGCGGATAATGATCCGACCGGTACGTACGAGTGATGCATCTTTGATGCATGAAGCCATGAAAGCAAGCTTCGAAGATCTCAAACAGTGGATGCCCTGGGCGCAGACGCTGGCTTCTTTGAGAGATACAGAAGTCTACCTTTTACATGGTGAAAGAATTTGGAGCTCTCCTGCCCATGATGGGGTAGAGCAGCCCTTGCAAATTATGGATCCAACAAATCGACACTATATTGGTGCAACTGGCATTAAACCTGCGAATTTATCTATTCCAAGTTTTGAAATTGGCTATTGGGTAAACAAACAGTATGCTGGGCAAGGTCTGATTACTGAAGCCATGAATGCACTCACGCGATATCTCTTTCAGGTGCTCAAAGCAAAACGCGTTGAAATCAATTGTGAAGAAAATAATGAAAAAAGCGCAAAAGTAGCGCTAAGACTTAACTACGAACTCGAAGGCAGACTTCGCAATCACCGTTTTGATGCAACCGGCAAAATTGTAACGCAATCTTTAATCTACTCATGTATAGATATTGCTACTTTGCCTCCTATGTCTTTTCATTGGGATTAGCGCTCTAGTTGGGAATTCTAAATTGCAATATGTTTATTTATTGATAGCAATTTTAGCTGAAGTTGCAGCTACCAGCGCTCTGAAAGCGGCCAATGAATTTACCAAGCTTGTTCCTTCTGTCATCGTTGTTGTGGGATATAGCGTTGCATTTTACTTTTTAATGCTTAGTTTAAGACATATTCCCTTAGGGATAGCTTATGCTATTTGGTCAGGGCTTGGGATTTGTGTGATAGCCTTTGTTGGCTACATTTATTATAAGCAAGTCCTTGATCTGCCGGCTATCATAGGTATTGGATTAATTGTCGCAGGTGTAATAACAATCCAAGCATTTTCAAAAACAACTGTGCATTAAGGCAAACGAGTGTCCACGCCAACCTTTTATTTTTTTTCTTCAAGAATGGCAACAAAATTCCACATTGCCAAGCGACTCTTATCAATGGGTTGGCAAGAATTAACATCTGAAAAAAACGCACTATTTACAGATAATAATCTTACGCTTAACGATGATATCTCAAAAACACTCGAGTATAAGCATTTGCTTGCTTTATTGGTTAACAAGCATTGTAAAGACTTAATGCCAATTACTTATTGTGTAAATGATGATAATTATAATCAAGTACTGGCAAAAATGATCTATGAACATTAC
>JBFXKR010000301.1:0-3446 GCA_050173595.1 Candidatus Berkiella sp. | reverse complement strand
CTTCACCTAAATCACAGTCCTTAACCTCTTGGCCATGTACTATTGCTACTAGCTCTTGAAAAAATGGGATAAAATTTTCTTTTAAAGATAAAGGTAAGCATGAAAATCCAATCCCTGTCATACCAATGGCTGTTATAAGACAACAGAATTGCATCACTTTGATTCGAAGTTGATTATCGATGTCTAAATGACCAAAGGTGTTTTCTAGTTTAGGGGTTATAAGTTCAATGATTGGTTTTAATTCTTCAGGCACTTCGATGAGATCATAGTCCATCAAAGCTGCAGCATCATCAATAAAAATTTTGATGAGTCCATCAAAATATATATCTAGTTTGTTTATCATCTGTTGAGTCATGAGTTCAACTGGAGAAATGTTACTTAATTTACAATGTTGTTGAATTGATTCAAGAGATTGGGTGCGTAATAATCTATTTATGGCAAATATGTTCGTAACCAAATAGTGCTTAGGATGTGTAAATGCAAATGAGAGTAAATCAAAATCATTTAAAAAATTAACGATGTTAGCAACAGGTGGTCTTCCAAGCGCGGTAACAAGATCAGGGCCTGTTGTTTCGGCTTTCGCATCACCAATAGCGCGCTCACCATCAATAGTATCTATGATACGATTTTTTGTATTAGGCCCTAAATCTATACTTAAATCATCATCCTGGTCTCGTTCTTTACCAGCGCCTCTTTTCATTTGATACCTCAGAAACGTGAACCACAGCGGGTATTATACTGTTTTATGGTGCTATTTAAAGAACACTAGTAGATGAATTGTCCAGATATAAGGACAATCGGTTAAAATAAAGATGGTGCCCACCCCTTGTTGCCTGTCCTGCATAGCCTTAGCGAAGCGGGAATTAGCAAAAGTGTCAGGCACCGCTAGGGATTTATTTTTTTTGCAAAAAGCGCGGGCTTTTTGGAGTTTGTTTATTATCTGCAGGTTTTTGTTCAGCTTTCGTTTGCTGTGTAGCTTTTGCACTAAAGACCAACACCTTGGCAGGCTGTAAAACATCCGCTGGTGATTCTTCTAAAGGCTTCTCCTGCAAGGTGCTTTGAATAAATTTTTCAACACCTGCTTTTACTTTAGCAACGACTTGTTCATCTACTTTTTTGACATCACTAATGTGTAATTCTTCTGAGAACGCTAAGCCTGAGTATTGTAATGCCGTCTTAAGGGGATAGGTTTGAGCAAGCTCCATAAACTTGATAATTTCTTCTGGCGTTTTTTCTTTTAAAAGTGCTAAGCTCCTTGCAGGAAGTTGTTTTTCAAAATTTTCCTGACGTAATTCTTGACTAAAACCCGCCGTACTAATAATCATTACCTTGCGATCGCCAATCCACTGCGGATTAATATCCCCACCTGCCCCGACTCTAAATGACACTGATCTAAATACTTCTGAAACCCAAGTGCTCATATAATGAGGTAAACTTTCCCACCAAATAGGGTAAAGAAAAATGATATGTGTTGCGGCTAATACTTTATCCTGTTCAGCTTTGATTAGTGCTTCGTTTTCTTTGGTGCGATGCCCTCTAAACCATTGCGCTGTCGGTGCGGATAAGTCTTGTTCATTATTTTGTAAATGTTTTTGCGTAAAAGAAAAAGTGTTGGAGTGGTCAATCTCCTGGATACCACCTTGTATCAGCTGAGCTTTAACGCCCGCTAAAAGCTCACCAAAATGATCTGTTTCATCATAGTATCCATAAACAATTAATGCTCTTGCCATGTGTTTCTCTTTATTTTTGTAATTTTCAAAGTTGCTATTTTAAGTTGTCATAAAATTGAAGCAACTTAAATTCTATTGTCTTTGGCTTAAGATGGTGTCAGACACCTCAGTCAGGCGCCTCAGTCGCATCATTTCTGGCAAGCATGGATGGTATCAGATCCTAGCTGTTCAGGTGGAGCTTTAGGCCTATTAAAGAGTGAACCTTTTTTAACGAGCGCTTGTCTAACAAAATACCATTAAAACTAAGGAAGTATTGTCGTGTGTAGCAAACCCCTTGTTTTTGTTTTGTGCCTTTTGATTGGATCAGATGCTTTTGCTGTCCGTGTGGATGGTAGTCGAATTCAAAATTTCAGAAATAATCATCCAAATTATAATAACAGCGGCGGTAGCGTTATCATACAACAAAACTATGGCTATTATGGTCCATCTGTTGATGGCTCTAGTTTTAATCCCAGTGATGCCTATTCTTATCGTGATAGTAATGGCAATCTCATTTACTACACGACAGATTTAAGCGGCAATACGGTTTATTTTAGATATGGTGAGGATGGTAAAATAATTCGCGTCGATCCGCTGCAGCATCCTTAGCAAATAGATCTGATTCTGATATTTAATCAGATTAGATATCGGATATCATTGCATTCAAAGTTAATATTTTTTATTACATTTTGAATTCATCTGACTTATATTAATCAGACAATTTATTCTGGCTCCTCGATACTTACCATTCCTTTTGCTTTCAAAACATACATGATAAAATCCCGCGCTAAATTATTTTAAAATAAGCAGCAACTATGTCAGATGTAAATAAATTACTCGAACAATTCAAAGATGCGCTCACAAAAACTCCTCAAGAAAAGCCAACCCAGGGAAACACTCAAATTCTGACAGAACATTTTATAAATCATGCTCCTGTATCGGAATGCCACAGAAAGCATGTAAATCATACTGACTCACATATAGATCGTATTGAAAAACCGCATACCTCGATTACGCCTACGAAAGGATAAGAATATGTCAGATAACTCAAAAGAGACAGATCAAAATAAAATTGAATCAATGCTATATCAGTTCAAAACAGTGATATCTGGCTTGAAACAGTCACATCAAGCGGATCAAAGAAAGAGTTCTATATTGGAAAACATAACAAACGAGAGAAATCAAAAAGGAATAGGATCTGAATTTGGACATACGAATCATATCCACAATGATTCGCATACGGATCATTCAGAGTCCAGACCTATGCATGACAAAAACATTTGGGATAAAAAGCTAAGAAATCCAAATATTAAGTAATTCTTAGTACCTTTATGTTTCATCTGATTTGAGGCTTATACTAAAATTCCGGATTATTAAATTAATCAATAGTAAATAAAATCCTTTCTCATTTTAAATGAGCACATCAAAAAACCGTTTGAGTACCTACACAGAAGAGTTAAAAAATGTCAGCCAGCATAAAGAATGAAATGCTTTTTCAGTTTAAAGCGGCCTTGGAAGGCTTAAAGAAACCCTTAAAAGAGGTAAACGATTCAACTTCAATTTTAGAAGCCTTAAAAAGGGCTAAACAACATGGTGGCAAACCTAGTAAACCTCGCCATACTGATCGGGTTCATAAGGACACTCATTGGGATCATTCACAATCTAAAACACCCAGCAAGAAAACGGTGAGCGTTTAATGGCAAATAAAGTCACATGCGTCTATAAAATTGTCGAAAG
>JBFXKR010000300.1:0-3449 GCA_050173595.1 Candidatus Berkiella sp. | reverse complement strand
GATCTACATAACCTGGTTTCTTCCTTAGAACAAAGAATTAATCAGCTTGAATCAAGTTCCAATACTCTAAACACAAATCAAATTAGCACCCTAAAAGAGATCTTAAATGCATGCAAAGATTTTATTAATCATTTAGGCGAATCAAAATCACTCGCTGAGAACCAAAAAGAAAGAAAGGAAAGCACCCTGCGATAAAGCTGAGAATGTTTGTTTCAATGTATTTGAATAATGTGCACCTCCCCTATATTTTACTTCATTTAATTGAACTATTGGTATTTCCAGCTTGTCCAAAAATTAGATAAGCACGAAGGGTAAAATATGGCAAATTCACCTCGGGTCCAATCCACCATTCATGCGCTTTTACAGCAAGGACTCGAATCTTTGTAGGGGCCGGCCTCTGCCTGCCTCGCCGTAGTTTTAACGAAGGCAGGTGCCGGCCCTATTCAAATCAGGACTTTTATTGGGACGACACAGAGGCCGTCCCCTACACAAGAAATACACGATGATTCAAATGCGATTGTCATGACGTCACTGGTTCGCATCTCTGAGCTTTTTGGATTTAATTTCAGAATTCCTTAGCGGTGAGCATAGCGAACCAATAGTGCCCACTTTGTAAAGGGGGCAACCGCTAGCGAAGCTTGCGGCGGGGGGATTATCTTACTCTTGCTCTTACTCTTGCTCTTTCACTTCATCCCAAAAGGCATCTAGTTGTGCCAAGCTAAAAGCATCCCAGGGTTTACCTGAAAGGCGCACTTTTTGCTCAACGCCGCCAAAGCGGCGTTCAAATTTCTGGTTTGCTGCTCTTAAAATAGATTCAGCATCAGATTGAATATGTCTGGCCAAGTTGGCACAAACAAACAGAATATCGCCAAGCTCTTCTTGTGAGGCTTTTAAATCATTCTCTTGGTAAGATACTTTAAATTCTTCTATTTCTTCATGGATTTTATCGATTACAAAATCAATATGCGGCCAATCAAACCCCACTCTTGCCGCACGTGCTTGAAGTTTTTGCGCACGAAGTAATGCCGGCAAACTCTTGGCAACGCCACTTAGCACGGTATCTTGCGAATTCGCTTTACGTTCCTTTTCTTTAATGGTTTCCCATAGTTCATGGTGTTCATGGGCTTTTACCTTTTGATCACCAAAAATATGCGGATGACGGCGAATCAATTTCTCTTGAAGCTCACTCACTACACTAGAAAAATCAAATAAACCATCTTCTTTTGCTATTTGGCAATAAAATACAATTTGTAATAATAAATCTGCTAATTCTGATTTAATGGCTTGTGGCTCACCTTTTTCAATGGCATCAGCCACTTCATAGGCTTCTTCGATAGTATGTGGAACGATTGATGAAAGGGTTTGCTTTTTGTCCCAAGGACAACCATGTTCTTTATCGCGTAATTTGGCCATAATGGATAGCAAATTATCCATCTCATTTTTTTGAGTCATTAGCGTACCTGTGAATGTAATCGATGGGCTTCTAATACGTTGGGCAATTGCATAATTTTATTTAATATATTCATCAAGGCGCTTAAATCTGGAATTTCTAAGGTTAAGATTAAATTAGCAATATTATCATCTTTGTTTGTTAAGGTATTTACTGCTATCACATTCACTTTTTCATTGCTTAATATTGATGTGATATCGCGTAACAAACCTTGTCTGTCATAGGCACGTATATTGATATCCACAGGATAAAAGTTACGTCGCATTTCACCCCATTGCACCTGGATAAGCCGTTGTTCTTCTTCAGGTTTGTTTAGGACATTAATACAATCTTGGCGGTGAATTGTGACGCCTCGCCCTAAGGTAATATATCCGACTATCCTATCACCCGGCAGCGGCTTACAACATCGACCAAAATGACACAATAAATTGCCAACGCCTTGAATGGTAATATCTGAATGTTGGGTTGAAGGCTTTGTGATATGCGTAGTGATGTCATCTTCAACTTCAGCTTGTTCAGCACGCCCAAGTGCATTCACAACTTGGCTTAACCTTAAATCACCCCCACCTAAGGAAGCATAAAGATCATCAATCGTTTTCATGCCAACTTTTGATAACACTTTACCTATGCCCGCTGTTTCCAAGCCCATTCGCTTAAACTCACGCTCTAAGGTTTCTCGCCCTTGAACGATATTTTCATCTCGTGCTTGACGTTTAAACCAGCTGTGCACTTTTGCTCTAGCACGCACACTATTGATATAACCTAACTGCGGGTTCAGCCAATCTCGACTGGGTGAGCCTTCTTTGACTGATAAAATTTCAACTTGCTCACCTGAGACAAGATGATAATTTAAGGGCACGATAGAGCCATTTACTTTTGCCCCTCGGCATCGATGCCCAAGATCAGTATGAATATGATACGCAAAGTCTAAAGGTGTTGAACCCATAGGTAAATCAACCACATCCCCTTGGGGTGTGAAAATATAAACCCTATCTTCTAGCAGCTCTTGTAATAATACCTCGTTAACATCACCCTCTTGGGCTTGTTCGCTCCAATCTAAAATTTGACGTAGCGTATTTAACTTTTTCTGATAACCCGCATCTAACTTTGTGCCTTCTTTATAAACCCAATGCGCCGCCACCCCTAATTCTGCCTCTTGATGCATGGTGAAGGTACGTATTTGAATTTCAACGGTTCTGCCTTGAGGCCCAATGACGGCCGTGTGCAGCGATCGGTACCCATTTTCCTTAGGTGTTGCGATATAATCGTCAAATTCTTTTGGAACATGCTGCCATAGCGAGTGCACAACACCGAGTGCAGCATAACAATCCATCACTTGAGGCACTAAAATCCGCACTGCACGTACATCATAGATATCTTGGAAATCAAGATTCTTTCGAATCATTTTTCGCCAAATGCTATAAATATGCTTAACCCGACCCGATACTTGCGCTTCAATATCTTCTTTTGCTAGCGCTTCTTTTATTTTTTCAATAACTTCATTAACATAAATTTCTCTATCCAATCGCTATTCATCTAACAAAATTGCAATGTTTTTATAAGCTTCAGGCTCAAGATAGCGAAAAGCAAAGTCTTCCAATTCCCATTTAATCTGCCCAATGCCTAAGCGATTTGCTAAAGGTGCATAAATATCTCTTGTTTCTAAGGCAAATTGATGGCGAATTTCCTTATCAAGTACGGCAGCAGCGCGCAAGGAAGTAATACGCTCTGCAAGTTTAATAAGTACAACTCTCACATCTTCTACAACAGCAAGCAGCATTTTGCGCAGATTATCATGGTGCGTTTCGCTGGTTGCACCTTTAGCCTGCGACGTTCTCGTTGTAATTTGGGTAACGCCATCAACCAAAGTGGCGACTTCAGCGCCTAAGGTTGATTTAATCAAATCAAGACTCAACTCACCATAATGAGCCGGAAAGTAAACAATGGCGGCAAGTAATGTTGCAATATCAGGCTCAAGGGTTGCTAAAGTTTCTGCGGT
>JBFXKR010000299.1:0-3460 GCA_050173595.1 Candidatus Berkiella sp. | reverse complement strand
AGGCAATATTAATACTTTAAAACAGTTATTGGAAACGAAAGAAAATAAATTTGATACGCAAACACTTGTGCATGCATTTTGTGAGTCCGTCGCTAAGAAACATTTATCAGTTTGTGCTCACCTGCTTCAAATGGATGGTGTCTCAACTACACTGTTAACAGACTGTTATGGCATAATGTTTATATACAGGCATAAGGATTTTTTAAGTAGATTAAACAATGCCGGCGTTCAAAAAGTACTTGCCTCGAATGAGAGAATAAAAAGAGTATCGCCTTTCTCCGAACTTGCTTATTAACGTAGTTGTACGCATGGTTATCATAAAGTGCAAAAAGCGCTTGAAATATTGTTAAGATAATCAAAATTTATTTCGGCTACTGATTCGTGGTAAACCATTGTAGAAAAGTATGGTGTCAGTCACCATTTTACCGCTTGCAACAAATTGGGATCGCGCGCCTATTTGTAGGCGCGAGAGGCTGTTTTTCTTGATCGTGCGTGCGCTTTTTCTTTGCGCGCTTGTTGATTTTCCTGCTGAATTCTTTTTTGACGTTGTTCACGTAATGGGGTAATAGCAGGGGCATGATTATTTGATCTAACTTTGCTGGGAGGTGGATTTACCAAGGTTCTTTGGTTTGCTTGTAAACCGTTTGGCTTAGTAAGACCAAAAAACTCACCGATCCGATGAAAAATATTACTGACTTGTAGAAACAAATTATAGGTCAAATTACCGATCCCATTAAACACGCTCTCTATTGCATCGTACAACGCTGATAGACTTGCTGGTTGGGCATCTCCTCGTGAAAGTAGCACTAAAGGAATAACAATCGCAATAAACGCCGCCAATGTAAGAAGGCTTAGACCATCTCTTTTAATCAGTTCTTTAACATGTGGATATAATTTCTTACAGCCTACATAAACGCCATAAGCTGCTCCTGCCACAAGGCCAACGGCTAATGCTCCCTTGATATAAGGCAATGCAATAGCAGCGAATGGTATGCTCGATAACGAGGGTAAAAATTGTCCTAAGGTATTTTTATAAAGAAAATCTAATAAATCAAAGCTAAGATCAACCATCGCCGAGCTTATGCCAAACACAACGCCAAGTGTGCTTGCAAGTTTGTCAAGGGCTTTCTCTACCACTTTAGAGATAAAAGTACCGATGTTTTTTAACATTGTCATGGCGGTATCTTTTATTAGGATCAGTAATTCCTTGCTAAGTATTAGCAAATCGATAAAAGCATGATAAATCCCTTTGGTGATTTCGATTAACAGTTTAGGGAATTTGATAATAAAATTAATGATTGCATTTTTAACGGCAATTAGCATATCTAAACAATGCAACACAAGTTTATAGCCGTGTATTAGCAAATCGATAAAAGCATGATAAATCCCTTTGCTGAGTTCGACTAACAGTTTAGGGAATTTGATAATAAAATTAATGATTGCATTTTTAACGGCAATTAGCATATCTAAACATTGCAACACAAGGTTATAGCCGTATTTAAAACCTTGTATAAACTGATGCAATAACCATAAAGCTTGTGCTTTTAGCCATCCAGAGGTGTAAAGAGAAATTGCCCAGTCAAAACCTTGTTTAATTTGTCCCGTAACAATCTCACGGTAATAAGCAATGTTTTGTAGAATTTGGATAACGAAATCATGAGTAAAACCACGATAATAAGCAATTTGTTCTGTAATCTCAGACATTGATAGTTCTCGACAAGCCAGCAAAGTAAGTGTTGAACCTTACTTAATGCGAATAAGTAAGTCAACGCCATTTATCTAATTGTTTGGCTGACTAATACTGCTGGTGTCGTCTTTACAACGACGCTAATTTAACGAGAATGGTTGATTCGATTAGGGGTAGACACCGTTCTCTCAATTCATCTACCATCAAACCGTTTTAAAATCTTTGCTTTTACATTTTCACGTTCAGTCATTGGATCAATTTTAATAAATAGATCGGTGACGCCATTACCAGAATAGGCATTAATCTTTATCCCGCCATCCACATCCATTTTGAAGCGTATGTGGCCAGGTGGATATTTATGCCGACAGCATTCTGAAATCCCAATCACAATTTTTGATACGCCTTGAATGGATTTGATCCAATTGATGTTTTGTTTGACGTGTTTGTCTAGACTTTGATGTTTGCCCATTTTGATAATTCTTAGTATTTAAATAGTTCCAAGTCGTCATTAACTTCAAGTTGTGATAAGTGTATAATTCATTTTTAAGATGAGGTATCAAACACCTTCTTCAAGGTGTATCTCGTTTCCTTTTAAACTCTTCGGCCTCTTTTTGGAGCTCTTTGACTTCAGATTGGCGCACTCTCTTGCGACCCTGATGATATGCTGGTACATAAACATGAGGAATAGCTTCTTCGTGTTCTCTAACTCTTTTATAGTTTTCTAAACACATTGGAATAAAGGGATTATGATTTTGTGCATATTCGATAAATTCATCAAAAGCTACCGCACTCATATGTTTACATGTGTGATAAAGTAGCGTACCCAATGTGTCGATGCGTAATCCTGGCAAATCAATCGCAGTGTAGATTGCCTTTTCTATAACGTGTGCGGGAATATGCTTGCTATAAGTGCAAAGCAATTTCGAAAGCAAAGACGTATCTTGCGTGTTAATGGCATGTTCAAGAACAGCATCAAGCTGGCCGCATCTTTGTGCTAATTCAAGCACCACTGGACAAACATTTTCGCTAAAACCACATCTAAGTACCCAATCATGATTACCAACAGGGTTTTGTTTTAATTGCGCTAATACGCAGGGTAACAGCTTTTGCGCCATGCTTAGATCATCTCTGGAACAGGCCATTTCAAAAGCAAAATTATATATATGTTGAATATCTAAAGCAGAATCACTTTCTAGCGTAGAGGCAATCGCACTTGCTTCATCTAAGCATCCTAAAGAGGCGGCACATTCTAACAAGCGTAGTGTGTTAGCAGGATCTTGATTGTTACACTCTAAAAATCGACGGAGATGCTCAAAAACAAGCTTTGAGTGTTCATTAAAATCAAAGCCATCAAGTTGTAAGGATCTTAATGTTGAAGAGAAATCCTCAAGAGACTTTTTACGATAGAGCATTAATAATAGTGCAATAATACTATAATGTTGCTGCGATAATAGTTGTTTGAAGTTCATGTGGGGAGTTTCATTAAATGAAACTAATCCATTTTGTTTGTCCGTTAACAACTTGGCTGCAACGCTATCATGTCCAAGTGACAGGGCAAGCTCAAAAGCTGCAGAATAAATGCCTTCTTTGCGCTCCTTGAGCCCCTGTGCTTCACCTAAATCACAGTCCTTAACCTCTTGGCCATGTACTATTGCTACTAGCTCTTGAAAAAATGGGATAAAATTTTCTTTTAAAGATATAGGTAAGCATGAAAATCCAATCCCTGTCATACCAATGGCTGTTATAAGACAACAGAATTGCATCACTTTGTTT
>JBFXKR010000298.1:0-3465 GCA_050173595.1 Candidatus Berkiella sp. | reverse complement strand
CTAGGTCGAATTTCAGGTGATCAAATGGGCATGTTAGCAACGGTGATGAATGCGATTGCTATGCGAGATGCCTTAGAAAGAGCCTCACTTTCAACGCGGATAATGTCGGCTATCCCCATGAGTGGATTTGTTGATCATTATGATAGAAGAAAAGCGATACATCACTTACAAAGAAAACGCGTTGTTTTATTTGCAGCAGGAACCGGAAATCCTTTAGTGACCACTGACTCTGCCGCGAGTTTAAGAGCAATTGAAATTGAAGCTAATGTGTTATTAAAAGCAACGAATGTTGATGGGATTTATTCTGAAGATCCAGCGGTGAATCCACAAGCAAAACTGTATAGTCAGATAACCTTTGCTCAGGCGCTTGATAAAGAATTAGGTGTGATGGATTTAACAGCTTTTTGCCAGTGTCGTGATCATAATATGCCGATTCGCGTTTTTAACATCAACAAACCTAATGCTTTGTTTAATATCCTTAAGGGAGAAAATGAGGGTACCTTGGTTCAAAGGGGAGAAGAATGATTAATAACATACAAAAAGATGCTAAAGAAAGAATGAATAAAAGCATCAGAGCATTAGAAGATGAGCTTGCAAAACTTCGTGCTGGTAGAGCACATCCGAGTTTGTTAGATGGTGTCATGGTTCTCTATTATGGTAATCCTACGCCATTAACACAGGTTGCAAGCGTTGGCGTTGAAGGCGCCTTGATGCTAACAGTAAAACCTTTTGAAAAACGTATTGTTCCTGAGATTGAAAAAGCGATTCGAGCCGCTGATTTGGGGCTAAATCCAGCAACATCAGGCGATGTGATCCGTGTACCTTTGCCACCTTTGAGTGAAGAGCGTCGAAAAGAGCTGATTAAGAAAGTGAAGGCTGAAGGAGAGAACGCTAAAGTTGCAATACGCAACATTCGCCGTGATTCAAACCAAGACATTAAAGATTTACTCAAATCAAAATCAATCAGTGAAGACGATAGTCGCAAAGCAGAAGATGCCATGCAAAAATTGACTGATAGCTATATTCACCAAATTGATGAAATGTTAAGTAAGCGTGAAAAAGATTTAATGGAGATCTAACCTTTTTGTTTAGCTATGCAACACACCCTGGTGTTAAAGCAAATACTGCGAATACGCCCGAACATATTGCCATTATTATGGATGGGAATGGTCGTTGGGCTAAAGCCAGAGGTTTAAGTCGCACCAAAGGCCACCAAAAGGGCGTTGAAGCTGTTCGCGAAGTGATTGCATCGGCACAAGAAAAAAAAATAAAAGTCTTAACGTTATTTGCATTTGGCGTTGAAAATTGGAAACGTCCCAGCAGTGAAGTGCGAAATCTTTTTAGGCTCTTTTTTTTAGTATTGCGCAAAGATATTGCAAAACTTCATGAAAATAATATCCGTTTGAAAATAATTGGAGATAGAACGGTATTTCACAAAGCTTTGTTAAAGGCAGTTTTGGATGCAGAAGCATTAACGAGCAAAAATGATGGTTTGATGTTAAATCTTGCTGTTAATTACTCTGGGCGTTGGGATTTGCTGAATGGGGTTCAAAAAATCCTAAGTACAAACAATAGTCTAGAGGTATTGACAGAGCAACACCTAGGCAATGCACTCTCTTTGGCTGGTATGCCAGAGCCAGATTTATTTATTCGCACAGGCGGTGTGCAACGTATTAGTAATTTTATGCTATGGGATCTTGCTTATACTGAACTCTATTTTACGCAAGTTTTGTGGCCGGATTTTAATAAACCCGATTTTGAAGCAGCCTTAAATGATTATGCTCAACGTGAAAGACGCTTTGGATTAATAGGCGAACAATTAGGATAAGTATGCTATTACAACGGATGATAACTGCGCTGGTGCTTATTCCTTTAGTGATCGGGGCTATCTTTCTTTTGCCGTCGTTTTATTTTAGCGCCTTTGCGCTCGTGGTTTTTGTCTTCGCTGCTAATGAATGGGCTTCGCTATGTGAATTAACAAGGCTTGAAAGAATTCTTTATATCATTGGCGTTATTTTGTTATGTGGCATATTTGCTTGGCTAGATTGCAAAAGTGTTTTGCTTTTAGGCGCACTATTTTGGTTAATACCTGCCTATTGGGTATTAAACTATCAAGGTGTGTCGACACTTTTAGGGATCCCCTATCTTAAAGCCACTATCGGTTTATTTGTACTTAGCATGGCTTGGTATGGATTGGTCGTTATTAAAAGTTTGTCCTTTGGTCCCTTTTGGATAATGTTATTGTTTGTGCTTGTTTGGTCTTGCGATTCTTTTGCCTTTTTCGCTGGCAGACAATGGGGAAAATCTCCGCTTGCACCCTTAATTAGTCCTAAAAAGACAATAGAAGGATTTTGGGGTGGTTTAGTTGGGACTTTACTATTAGCAATTTTGATTTATCTTGTTTTACTACCGACTTCATATCGCTCATTTTTGATTCCATTTTCAGCCTGGTTAAGTCTTGCTTATTTAACCGTTTTGCTAAGCGTTCTTGGCGATCTTTTTGAAAGTTTACTTAAAAGAATATCCCATGTGAAAGACAGTGGCACTTTATTGCCAGGGCATGGTGGTTTGCTTGATAGGATTGATAGCTTATTGGCAGCCACTCCTTTGTTTTCACTTTGTTTAGTGTGGGTGTCAAAATGACGTCTGTGCCTTTAAGTGGCATTACCATTCTTGGGGCAACTGGCTCTATAGGTGTTAATACACTTGATGTTATCAGTCAACATGAGGATAAATTCAAGGTTGTTGCATTAAGCGCAAACCGCAATGTTGAAAAATTATTAGACCAGTGTAAGCGTTTTAAGCCGTTATACGCTGTGATGAATGATAAAGCTTGCGCTAAGCAACTTTCAGATCTCATGATAGCGAAAGGACTAGCAACCCAAGTACTCAGCGGACAAGAAGGGCTTGGGTTTATCGCTGCCTTACCTGAGGTGAGTAAAGTGATGTGTGCCATTGTAGGTGCAGCGGGACTACATTCTACATTAAAAGCTGTTCAAGCAGGCAAAGAAGTGATGATTGCCAATAAAGAACCGCTTGTCATGGCAGGCGATCTGCTGATAAAAGAAGCCAATCTCTTTGGTGCGACACTATTGCCAGTAGACAGTGAGCATAATGCTTTGTTTCAGTGTATGCCGCCAAGTAGGGCAGGCAACAGAGCAAAGGGTGTTCATAAACTCATCCTGACAGCGTCAGGTGGGCCATTTTTAGATTATGATGCCCAAGACTTGGATTTTGTGACGCCACAACAGGCATGCCAACACCCTAATTGGTCAATGGGCAAGAAGATTACTGTTGATTGTGCCACTTTAATGAATAAAGGGTTAGAGGTCATAGAAGCCTGTAAATTGTTTGGCTTTATGGGGCATGAGATTGAGGTTGTCATACACCCTCAAAGCATCATACATTCCTTGGTGGAGTTTATTGATGGCTCTGTGTTAGCACAGTTAGGAGTGCCTGATATGC
>JBFXKR010000297.1:0-3478 GCA_050173595.1 Candidatus Berkiella sp. | reverse complement strand
GAAAGTTTTTTGGAAATGGATTTAGCCATTGTAGCATCAGCCAGGCAAACTCGATAACATAAGTAAAGCCAAGTGCTAAGATTGGGTTGCTAAATAAACTTGATACAAATAACCCAAAGCTTAAAATGCTGCTTGTGACTAAAAACACCATCGCCATATTTAATGAAATATGATACCAATTTAAAGTGGTTGAAAACGATAGCGTACTTATCATGAGTAGCATAAATGCTAGGATAAGCAGTAAAACCAGCTCTAAAAACAACCATTTACCAAGCACGATGCAAGCGGCCTTTAAGGGGCTCATAGCCCATAAATAAAATGTTTTTTGACGATATTCTTGCGTGAAGCTATAAAGTGTTAATAAAGGAACAACCAGCGCTAAAACAACGATACTCCAGCTACATAGTGGTTTTATAATCGCATTTAAAATACTGATTTGGGGATCTCTTCTGTGAAGTGCCAAATGCGCTGATTGCAAATAATCTACACATAGACGATAAAACAATAAAGCAAGCACACCTAGTGTTAGCGCAATCATCATGATCATCAAAGGGTGACGTTTTAATTTGAAAAACTCGATCCTAAAGGTACTTTTCATCAGCAGATCCCTTTAATGCTTCATCTTGATTTTGTGTCAACACAATTTGGCTAAACACTTGCATCTGTGCTTGTAGATGCAGCTTTCCTGATTCTAATACATAATGCGCTTTACAGTGATTAATGTCTTCAAGATGATGGCTACAGAGGATAATATCAATTCCTTGGTTAGCAAATTGGTTTAATACTTCCCATAATTTTTCTCGGCTAAAGGGGGATAGGGTGGTATTAGGCTCATCTAAGATAAGTAGCTTAGGATGATGTATTAAGGCACATGCCAGCATTGCTTTTTTCTTCATACCATCTGAGAGAGCATCAAATAAGCAGTTTTCATAACCCGTTAATTGGCATTGCTCAAATATTTGCACTAAGTTAGTTTTGATCTCTTTTTGAGAAAGCTGGCGTAGCGTTCCACAAATATTAATATTTTCATACAAGGTTAAATAAGGATATAAAAATGGTGTGCTTGGGACATAGCTTATGAGCTGTTTACTTTCAGGATGCGTGTAAAGATTTTTATTATTGAAGAGCACTGTGCCATTAGTGGGTTCACAAAGCCCACTTAAGATCCGAAGTAATGTTGATTTTCCACAACCATTGTTTCCGGTAATAACAGTAATGCCATTTGTAAAATTGATGTTTAATGACTTAAAGAGCCAATTATTCCCAATTTTGAAGTCCATATCGATAACTTGCACGTAATCCCTGCCATATCAATTAGAGAGAATCCTCTATCAATTGTATACTTCTAGTGCATTAACTTGGCAATAAGCAGTATAATGTAAGACTATTATGATGACATATGTTAATTATTTTATATTTATCTAGCTAGCTTAAGAGAGGAACACATGTTTTATGGCTTGTGCGATTTACCCTGGTGGGGAAACATCATTGTCTTAATGGGTTTCACGCAGGGAACCATTGCTGCCGTAACGCTTTATCTACATCGATATCAAGCACACAGAGCATTAACACTACATGCGAGTATTAGTCATGTATTTCGGATGTGGTTGTGGTTATCCACCGGTATGGTAACTAAAGAATGGACAGCCATTCATCGTAAGCATCATGCCAAATGCGAAACACCAGATGATCCACATAGCCCCCAAATTTTGAGTTTGCCTAAGGTCATGTGGCAGGGTGCTGAGCTTTATCGCAAAGAAGCAAAAAATAAAGAAACCATGGTGCGCTATGGTCAAGGTACACCAGAAGATTGGATGGAGCGGCATGTCTACTCGCACAGTAAGTGGGGTATTCGCATCATGTTCATTACCAATCTGATTTTGTTTGGGATCCCTGGGATAACGATTTGGGCTTTGCAAATGGCTTGGATCCCCTTCTTTGCAGCAGGGGTAGTCAATGGGATTGGGCACTTTTGGGGGTATCGCAATTTTGAATGCCCAGATGCTGCAACCAATATCATTCCCTTTGGTATTTTTATTGGTGGCGAAGAATTACACAATAATCACCATACTTATCCAACTTCTGCCAAATTTTCGGTTAAGTGGTGGGAATTTGATATGGGGTGGTTGTGGATCCGCCTCTTTGAAACATTTGGTTTGGCTAAACCTAAGCGTCGTCCACCTGTGCCCGAGCTTATTCCAGGCAAAACACAAATAGACATGCAAACGCTTAAAGCGGTGATTTTAAATCGTTTTCAAGTGATGGAGCGTTTCTCTAAGCAAGTATTGCTGCCCACTTTTATGCAAGAAAAGCAAAAAGTGAGCTCTACTGATGTGAGCATGTTTGCTCGCGTGAAGAAGTTGCTTGTTCGTGAGAAGTCGCTTTTAGATGTGTCAGCAAAAGAGCGTTTGACGAGTTTCTTGGCTAATAATAATACCATACAGCAGGTTTATCAGTTTAAAGAGCGCTTGCAGAGTTTGTGGAATGAGACCAGTCTGCAAGAAAGTGATTTACTAGAGTCTTTGCAAAAATGGTGTCAAGAAGCAGAATCGACAGGTATTAGTGCACTAAAAGAGTTTGCAATGTACTTAAGAAGCTTTACCCTTAAGCCGGCTTGATGCTTAGAGCTGGGTCGGCAGCTTAGGCCGGCCCTGCAACCAACTGAACACTTTGTGCCACAGTTACATTCGATATCTTGTTACCATCCCAGTGATAATCAAAATGTCTTCCTTGTGTTGGAATACTTAAAGCAGGAGGACGAAAGATAGCAACACAATTTCCATCAGGCTCTCTGACACTTGGATAATACAAACCCCAAATCCTTTGTGCTCTTCTATCTCTGGCAAATGCTTGGCTAACAGGATATTGAGACGGGCTAGGAGAAAGTAAGTGAGCGTGTTGCTCTCGGTTTAAAACAATTAATTCTCTTTGCACATTAGCTATATATTCGCGCATTTGAATAGTGCAAACAGGCTCATTTGAAGCGCTCAAAAAGCGCTCTTTGTGAAATTTAGTTTCTGTAATAGCCGTTGAAATCGAATCTGCAGCGTAGTAAGCACCCATTGATGATTCATCCGAAAATCTTGAATTTCCAGCATGTGTAAATGCAGCCATTAATGGGGTAGAGCCAGGACCGCCAATCCAATCATCTTGAGAAATTGATGCAAGGTTTCCATATTCTAAAATGAGTCGATCATTGGTTAAGCCTTCCAGGGCTGCTATCTCTTCAAGCTCTTCTTTAGATTCTGCCCAATCAAATAAAGATTGTGGAGGAAAACGAGAAGAAATTAATCGATGAACTTGAAGAGGGCTTTGAAAAAAATCCCACATCAATACCCTCTCCAAAAATCCAAAAATCTGCGAACCTCAGCCATTCTTACCATGCTACCATGCAGCATATAATCTATGGGCTTTAATCCATTAAAATGAAAGAGCTGGTTTTATCTTATTATCAAATTCATCGCTTGTTGGCTATCAG
>JBFXKR010000296.1:0-3481 GCA_050173595.1 Candidatus Berkiella sp. | reverse complement strand
TGGTCTCGTATGGCTTCAGACTACCATTATCCTTATGCCGCATTTCGTTTAGGTGAATTTTATTCTCTAGGCTATGGGGTGCCGGTCGATTACACGATTGCCATTTTTTGGTATAAATTGGCTGCCGAAGATGAAATTGCACTTGCTCATACCCGTTTGGGCGATCACTACTTTATTGGCCGTGGGTTTTATCGCGATCACTATAAAGCTTATGTACATTATTGTGAGGCGGCGAAATTAGGTGATATTTATGCGATGTACATGTTAAGCGAGATGTATCTCACTGCTGATGGTGTGCCTTATTCACTTGAGCAATCTGTTTATTGGTATGAACTTGCCAGTAAATCTAGTGGCAATGCCATTGCCAAATACCTTGTAGGAAGACATTACCAATTTGGCGAAGGATTTGAGCAAGATATTGCTGAAGCCAGGTGGTGGTATGAGCTTTCTGCTAAGCAAGGCTATGAAGTAGCGCAAAACGAGCTTGGCGAGCTTTATATGATTGGGCGTTACGTTACCAAGGATTATGGACGTGCTGTGAAATGGTTTAGAATGGCAGCCAATAGCAAGTTTGCATTAGCAGAATATAATTTAGGCTTAATGTACTATAACGGTTGGGGGCTCACACAAGATAGATCCTTAGCCCTTCAGTGGTTCATGAAAGCAGCGAAACATCATGAAACCGAATATGCACAATTCCTGATCGGTGAAATGTATGCAGAAGGCTTAGGTATTAAGCAGGATATGGCACAAGCCTATGCATGGCTGCGTATATCAGCTGATCACCGTATGGAAAATATGGAGCAAGAATTAAGTAAATTGCTATGGGGTACATCGCCAGCCGAAGATCGTAGAGCGCTAGCACTTTCTAAGCAATATGACTTAAAATATGCAAATAAAAATCTGATTGAAAACCAAGCATATTAAATAAGTGACCTTGAAAAAGGGGGCCTTGCCCCCTTTTTTATTGTCAAAAATTAAATTTCCCAAGTTAAGGTGTTTACATTAGGTCTTCACTGGTTCAAATTATCCCACCAGGGAGAATAACTTAATTGTTAGTTTTATAGGTTAGTTCAGGGAAGGCAGGGAGCAGATAAACTGAAGGTCAGCTTTACTCAATGAATACAATAGAAAACACTTATGGACACGATGGTTATTCGGCACGATCTACTTTGCGTGCCGTCGTCGTATGGGGTCTTGCCGCTTTTTTTTATTTTTATGAATTAATGCTTTTAGTATCACCTAGTGTGATGCTCGATGATTTGACGCATTCTTTTTCAACTTCAGCTGAGCAATTAGGTAGCTTAGCAGCTTGCTATTATTACGCCTATGCCGCGATGCAGATCCCCGTTGGATTACTAATGGATAGGTTTGGTCCTAGGATCTTACTCACAATAGCCTGCTTATTTTGCACAGCTGGATGTCTTATTTTTGCTTATGCAAACACGCTTAGCATTGCAGAAATTGGACGCTTTGTAATGGGTATTGGTGGTGCGTTTGCTGTCGTGGGCTGCCTTAAATTGGCATCGATATGGTTTCCAGTCAACCGCTTTGCCTTACTCACAGGTATCATGGTGGCCGTGGGTATGATGGGTGGCGTTTTTGGCCAAGCACCGGTTGCTAAATTGGTGATGTTGGTAGGATGGCGCCAGGCATTAATTTATGGCGCCCTATTAGGTGCACTATTAAGTTCCATTATTTGGTTTGTCATCGCGGATCATCCTTTTAAAGAGGGCCATGCTCATAAGCAAGATTTGCCACCTTTTGCAACGGAAATTAATGCCTGGTTAAAATTTGCTTTAGTTGTCTTTATGTTCTTTTTACCATTTTATATCACCCAGCTGATGCAAGGTGTCTTGAACTGGTTTTATCATGCACAAAGTGCAATATTGCAGACACCGATGCAGCTTGGTTATATGTTCGTATTCTTTTATGTCGGTTGGTCCTTTTGTCATTTTCTTTACAGACGCACTCAAAAAGAAAGTAAATTTAGATTAGTGCTAGGATTAACAGGATTGCTAGCAGGGATCTTTGTATTAATAAGCCACCAATTACACTTTATGCAATATTGCTTAATTGTATTTAGCGTGGGCTTTTTTGCGCGTTTAAATTTTGCCAAATCCTTGCCTATTCCCAGCGGTTTATATGAAATCATGAAGATGCCACAAGTGTGGGTTGCATCTTTATATGCTGGATTAATGTTTGTGCCAACTACTGGTTTTGGTCAATTGTGGGGCGTTCCTTATTTTACAGAGCGATTTCATATAGAAAAAGATCAGGCAGGATTAATGGTTTCAATGATCTTTTTTGGTTGGGCATTTGGTGGGCCATTTTATGGCTGGGTATCAGATAAAATTGGCTTGCGTAAATGGCCAATGGGTATTGCAGCATTATTAACTTTAATTGTGATGTCATCCATTTTATATGCGCCCGTGTCTGCTTTTCAAATGAACATATTAATGTTTTTATTGGGGGCTTGTTCAAGCGGCTTTATTTTGGCTTTTTCCATTGTCAGAGAAATTAATGCACCATTGCTTACTGGCACAGCCATTGGATTTATCAATACGTTGAACAATGCCAGTGGCGCACTAGCGCAACCAGTGGTAGGGAAATTGCTTGATAAGCAATGGGATGGGGTTGTTATGGCAAATGGCAATCCACTATATACGCTTAAAATGTATAACGAAGCCTTACTGTTCTTACCTATCTGTTTGATTCTTGCCTTAATCCTCATACCCTTTATCAAAGAGACTTTCTGTCGTCCTGTTGTGACGCGATTGGAGTGAATAAGTTTATTTATGAAATATTTTGCTTATGCAGAGAAAATGTTCTGCGCGCATATGTATCATACGGTGCCACATGCTAAATGCCTTGGCGTTGTTAAAATCATGGGTTATAAAATTGCATTTCATAATCGCGGCAGTCAAGATTTTTCAGGTAAATGTAATATTGTGCCGGTAAGCGATCCTAAATGCGAAGTCTATGGGGTGCTTTATGACATTCCAGAACAAGAGCGGTCTTTGCTAGATAAAGATCAAAGTTTAGGATTTGGTAATCAAGAAATCACTTTGAGGGTGTTTCCCGTTGATGAGAACCCCCTGATTGCCCCAAATGGGCTCTTTGCCTTTACCTATGTTGCCTATAAAGACAATATTTTTGAAGATTTAGTACCTTATACATGGTACAAAAAATTAATACTCAGTGGTGCAAAAGAGCATCAATTACCTGCAGAATATATTTATCGTTTAGAGCAATTTTCAAGCACTCAGGATCCAAATGTCCACAGAGAAACAAAGCAAAAAAGATACCTGGGATCCTTGCTTTCATAGAAATTTTTTAGGTTTTGCCAACATTGCACCATTTTGGGAATCTTTGGGCTATAAGCTTAAAGAATGGCCAAATATCGATGATTACAATTTGTTGGCAAAGGCTTGCCAATTAAGTTTATGTTTTATTGAGCAAAAAAATGAAATGCGCTACC
>JBFXKR010000295.1:0-3482 GCA_050173595.1 Candidatus Berkiella sp. | reverse complement strand
GTTTTGGGGCCATCGATGGGTAACTTCCACGCCGCAGCGCGATTAAATTCCCGAACAGCTGTTGAGCCTTCAACTAAATAAGAGCCGTCTTCTTGGGCATGAATAGAGGTATAAACCGCAGCCATATTGGTTGTGAATTCACCTACTATCTCTTCGAGGATATCTTCTAGGGTGATAATGCCAAGAATATCGCCATATTCATCAACCACCATGGCGAATCGTCTTTTGCTTTGTTGAAAATTAATTAATTGATTGGTTAAAGAGGTGCTTTGAGGAATATATAAAGCAGTATCAAGCGCTTCAATGAGCATTTCTTCATTAAATTCCTCATGTGCGAGGATATGTAGCGTCTTTTTAGCCGCAATAATGCCGATAGTGTTGTTTAGATCTTGTTTATACACGGGTAAAAAGGAGTGTTGAGTATTGGCTAATTGTGCAACAATCGCATCCCACTCGCTTTCTAAATCGATGCCACCACATCATGACGTGGGATCATAATGTCTTCAACACAGACTTTCTCTAAGTCTAAAATGCTTAATAACATCTTGCGGTGCTTAGAGGGGATCCGGCCGGATGTTTCATGCACAACAGTTCTTAGTTCTTCAGGGCTAATACCATCATAACTTGCTTTAGACAAAGAGATCCCACATAAACGAATCAGGCCATTAGAGGCGCCATTGATTAACCATACCAGTGGATACAATACTTTAAGAATAATTTGAAGCAAAAATGAGGTTGGGAAAGCTGCTTTTTCAGGATACAGCGCTGCTAATGTTTTTGGAAAGACCTCGGCAAAAATAAGCAATACTAAAGTGATAATCACATCTGCGATGATAACCCCAAACTTTTCACCTATTAGCTCAACCCCTAAGAGGGTGGCAATGGAGGAGGCAGAAATGGTGATAAAGGTGTTGCCTAATAAAATAACGCCCAACAATCTGTCAGGTCTTTCTAGTAGTTTTTGTACGCGCCGGGCACTTTTGGAAGTTTTTGAGAGATGTTTTAAGCGATAACGATTTACAGACAAAATGCCCGTTTCAGACAAAGAAAAGAAAGCAAGCAATAAGGTTAAAAATAAAAGAACAAGAGATAAAATCTGGATATGGGAACTTTCCACCCGTGGTTTCCTTTATAGCAATAAAGCTTTTGTTCCAAAATATGATAATACGGCAAAGATAGCGCTGCTTAATGTCCAGCGGATAGCGGTTGGCCCTCGCCATCCAAAAAACAGACGACCTCCTAATAAAAGCACCAAAGAGATCCAAGCAAAAACAGCTAAAATGGTTTTAGGATAAGCGATATGCGTAAAATGCGTTGACTGAAAAAAGAAACCACTTCCCAGTGAGGCAGTTAAAAATACTAATGCACTCCATAAAATAACAAATAAAAGTCCTTCCATGGATTGTAAGGGAGGCAATATGCGTAATATTAAATAGGCGCGATGCTTTTTAATTAAGGTGTTTTGCATGGCTAATAAAATGGCTAAAAAGCTAGCCAAGGTTAATATGCTCATTGCAAATAAAGAAATAAAAATATGAATCAGTGCGCTGGGTTCAGTTTTACTTAATACATCTTGATGCAAGCTTAAACTAAGCCCTAAGGTGATAGCAGATAAAGGATAAGTCAAAATAGATAATTGCATCATAGGTGCATGCAAAGACATACCTAAACTAAATAAATTCATCAGCCACATGGTAAATGACAGCATAATGAGCCAGTCCATATTTTGGCCCATGGGCGTATCAATTAATTTATAAAGAATAATGCCATGGCTAAGAAGACAAATCATCGAGCCAATGTAGTACCAAGCGCGTGCAAAGGGGCGCAGGTTATAGAGATGCAGACCCTGATTAAAGGCCACCGATAAGTAAGATAAGATACTTAAAATGCTGAGCGTTTGTAGATTCATAGCGATTTACTTGTTGCAACCTGGGAATCATCGCATAGCTTGTGATTGGATGAAATAGGGTAACATTTGGTATGCTGTCGACCCGAAGCCCAAATTCGTTGGTTTGAGTGGGTATACTCATTTTTTAGCTAGAAGGTATTTCATGTTTGAAAGTTTAACAGATAGATTAAGTAGAACTTTCCGCAATGTCGTTGGACGGGGCAAACTCACTGACGACAACATGCAAGAAACATTAAAGGAAGTCAGAGAAGCATTGATTGAGGCAGATGTTGCCTTAGATGTGATTGATACTTTTATTGAAGATATCAAAGACTCTGCTAAAGGAGTTGAAGTAGGCAAAAGTCTGACGCCAGCGCAGCAATTAGTCAAAATAGTCAACGACAAACTCACTCATTTGATGGGTGATGAGTGCGCAAACTTGAACTTAGCGGCACAACCACCTGCAGTGGTTTTAATGGCTGGGTTACAAGGCTCTGGTAAAACCACAAGCTCAGCAAAATTAGCCAAATGGCTTATTGAGAGACAAAAGAAATCAGTCTTATTAGCGAGCGCGGATGTGTATCGTCCTGCGGCGATTGATCAATTAAGAACGCTCTCTAAAGAGGTGAATGCCCATTTTTTTGAAAATGGCGACATCAAAGATCCCGTTAGCATTGCCAAAGAAGCGCTACTTGCTGCTAAAAAACAATTTGTGGATGTGATTATTATCGATACGGCAGGACGATTGCATATCGATGATGCCATGATGCAAGAGATAAAACATATCCATCAAGCCATTAATCCCGTCGAAACACTCTTCGTTGTAGATGGCATGATGGGCCAAGATGCTGCCAAAACGGCTCAAGCATTTAATGAAGTTTTAAGCTTAACCGGCGTGATTGTTACCAAATTAGATGGTGATGCAAGGGGTGGGGCTATTTTATCCATTCGCCAAATTACCGGCGGTAAGCCAGTGAAATTTGTGGGGATGGGGGAAAAAATCGATGCATTAGAGCCTTTTTACCCTGATAGAGCCGCATCTAGAATTTTAGGAATGGGCGATATTTTATCGCTGGTCGAAGAGCTCGAGCGTAAGGTTGATAAGCAAGAGGCTGACCGACTTGCTAAAAAGCTGAGCAAAGGTAAAGAATTTGATTTTGAAGATTTTCGCAGCCAGCTTATCCAAATGAAGAATATGGGTGGGTTAGCTAGCATGATGGATAAAATGCCTGGGATGTCTGCCATTCCTGCTGAAGCCAAAGCCAAAGCGAATGACAAATCGCTGGATCAGATGCTCGCGATTATCAATTCCATGACACGAAAAGAACGTCGACGCCCCCTATTGATTCAAGGCTCTAGAAAGCGTCGTATTGCCAATGGTTCAGGCACGACCATTCAAGACGTCAACCGAGTATTAAAGCAATTCACCCAAATGCAAAAAATGATGAAGAAGATCTCCAAAAAGGGTGGATTACAGCGGATGATGCGTGGTGTGAAGGGGATGCAGAATCTGATCCCTGGCGGTGGGATGGAGCATTAATATCGATTAAGCGCTTAGCTTATCGATAAGTAGGGGCATAAGATCGGAAGAGCA
>JBFXKR010000294.1:0-3494 GCA_050173595.1 Candidatus Berkiella sp. | reverse complement strand
AATAGAGCCCATTTATCAGGAAAAATATATCAAGGACCAATTAGTGTTAATAATGAATTGATTGTCAATGCATACAACGGAAAAGTAGCAGCGATCACCGTGCTTGGGAGCGTATAGTTAATGATTCCGGTTTTTGCCATTATCGGTAGACCTAACGTTGGTAAATCTACTTTATTTAATCGTTTGACGCATTCGCAGCAAGCATTGGTGGTAGATCAACCCGGTGTAACCCGCGATAGGCAATTTGGCCAAGGCTACTTGGAAGATAATCACTATATTGTTATTGATTCAGGTGGCATTGGTGAGGGCTCGCATAGTGAAATAGATGAGGCGATGTTAAAGCAAAGCCATCTAGCCATGAATGAAGCAGATCTCATCTTATTTGTTGTAGATGGTCGTGAAGGCTTGACCCATATTGATAGAGAAATCGCTAAATCGCTACGTAAACAAGACAAACCAGTCTTGTTAGTTGTAAATAAAACAGATGGATTAGACATAGAAGTCATTAAAAGCGATTTTTACAAACTGGGCTTTAATGAAATTGCTGCTATTACGGCAAGCCATAATCGTGGGATTGTAGATCTCTTGTGGCAAGCATTTGAACTACTTCCCCAAGCAGAAGACATTATAGAAGACGCTAATGATGTAGCGCCACAAGAAGAGGTGATTTCGCCAAAAGTCGCTATTATCGGGCGGCCGAATGTTGGTAAATCAACGCTCGTTAATCGCATGCTGGGTGAAGAGCGTGTGATTGTGTGTGACATGCCAGGTACGACGCGCGATAGTATTCACATTAATATGACCCGTATGGGGAAATCATACACACTCATTGATACCGCTGGTGTGCGCAAAAACAAGGTTGTGATGGATGTTGTAGAAAAATTTTCTGCTATTAAAACCTTACATGCCATTAAAGAAGCCAATGTCGTTCTGTTAGTTTTTGATGCAAAGTTAGGATTAACCGATCAAGATCTCTCTTTAATCAGTTTTACTATCGATGCGGGTAAATGTTTAATTATTTGTGCTAACAAGTGGGATGGCATGGATGAAGATGCCAAAACACAAGTAAAGGACCAGCTACAATATCGTTTAAAGTTTGCTGATTTTGCGCTCATTCATACCATTTCGGCTTTACATGGCACGGGTGTTGGTGATTTATTTAAATCTATTGATAAAGTTTATCAAAGCGCAACCAAGCTATTGGGAACAACCGATCTTACTGAATTACTCGAATGTGCTATCGAAGCGCATCAGCCGCCTTTAGTGCGAGGCAAGCGCATTAAATTGCGATATGCCCATTGTGGCGGACATAATCCACCAACGATTGTGATTCACGGAAATCAAACCGATGAAATACCACAAAGCTATCAGAAATATTTAGTTAATTATTTTATTAAAGCTTTAAAATTAGTGGGCACACCCGTTAAGCTGATTTGCAAATCAGGGGAAAATCCTTATGCCCACAAACGAAATACGCTCACGCCGCGTCAAATATATAAAAAGCGCCGCTTAATGAAATATGTTAAAAGCAAGGGTTAATCAATTTCAGAATTTAACTCACCGTTAAAGACTTACAAACTATTCAAAAGTTAACCATTCCTCTTGATAGGAGTAAAGCTCAATGCTCGGTATGCAAACACCCAGTGCTAAAGATTCAAATAGGGTTCTTGATTTGTCAAAAATGCCGGGACCTGAGACATTTCCTTTGCGTTATACGCGCGTTCAAACAGCAAACCTACTGCGACTGGTGGAACTTCACTTGGATCCCAGTGTGCCATATATTCTTAAAGTTGGGCATTCAGAGCCAGCAAAGCAATATTTTAAATGGCGATTGTCGTATGAATTGAATAAAGATGAGACAGAACAATCATTTGATACGTTAGTGCAAAAAGTTCAAACAGTGTTAAGCGAAATAGAACGAGAGCCACAACTTAATTTGAGTACGAGTATACACCATCTTTGGGCAAGGCTTTATCGAGATGCGTTTCTCTATGGTGATGTTTTAAATCTGTATGACATTCGAGTAATAGCAGCTTGGCGCGTATTTCATTTACGTCTAAAAGCAATGTTGGATGCTGCTAAGGTAGAAGAGCCTAGTAGTACAGGTAATATGTATGTTGCTACCTACCAAGAAATAGCTCTTTATGAAGTTAAGACCTGTTTTTTAGAATTCATGGGGCAGTTGATAAGACTCGGAGAGATCCAATCAGCCAGGTTAATTCATCAATATTTTTGTATTGCAAGAAAAATCAGCGCACAAGAAGAAAGAGAAGGCTCCATGTCTTTGGATCAAGTTGCTGCAGTGACCAATATTCCGTTGTTGCATGGCCTTGGATTAAAAAATGTATTATCTCCTGAAACTTCTAGAGTGTTGGTAGATTCTAAAGAAAGTCGTTTTATGGCCCATGTTATTAAAAGATTATTGCCAATTACGCCTTTTACCAAGACGTTTGCAGAAAATGTAGAATACTATGGCACCTTTTACCAAAATGATGCTCAATTTCGTGGCCAGTATATTGCTTTGGTTGGATCTTGTGTAGAAAGTTTAGGTGAAACTGGCTCTAAAGGGACGATACCATGTAAACCTGGCGCTTCTTTTGAGGATGAGCTTGTCGCTGCAGTGGGTAATTTGTCGTTAAAGACAAAGAAGCCAATAAGTACACCGCCTGAAGCTTATAAAATGGTGCAACAATCTCCATTTGCTCCTGCTGTTGAGATGCCAACTTTTCAATACCAGACACCCGTTTTAGCTGAACATCCCTCGGCTTTTAGAAAATTACAACGTTCCGAAAGATTTATAGTTCCAAGCCCCTTCGTTCAACCAACATCAAATTCATATTTACCTTTTCATGATTCAACAACGACTTTGGCCACAGCTGCCGCAGCAGCAGCGGCTAGTTTGTCTAGTGAGCAAGCTGTTTTAAGAGACACTAATGTTGAACATGAAGATAGGAAAGTAAAACAACCCAGAAGCAGATCAGAAATGCGACAATAGGCATCGTTCTCAGGACACCCATATCGTGTTCAAAGGACACCCATATTAACCAAACATAAGAGTATTTAAGAAGATGCTTAGTCCCAATTTAAGAAATAGTGTCGATTTATCAAAAATGCCTTCATATGAAACATTTGTTTCACAACGATATACTCGTTTGCAGGCTGCCAATTTACTTCGTTTGGTCGATCGTCTGATGAACCCTGCGGAACCTTTTATATTAAAGGTTGGCCATTCAGATCAAGCGTTAGTGTATTTTAAGTCAAAATTATTACTTGAATTGGACAAAGATGAGACAGAGCAGTCATTTGATGAGTTAGCTGAAAAAGTTCGGAATGTATTGACACAAATTGAGCAAAGCCCACAGTTAAAAAAGGATAGTAATAATCATCATCATTGGGCAAGACTCTATCGCGACGCTTATATGAATGGTGATGTGTTAAATCTCTATGATATGCGGGTGTTAGCCGCGTCGCGGATATTTAGTTTACGTCTTAAA
>JBFXKR010000293.1:0-3496 GCA_050173595.1 Candidatus Berkiella sp. | reverse complement strand
AAGAAATCATTGATCATCATGAAAAGCAAACTAACAAGCATGAAGACAACTTAGCAACAAACGAGCCTGTTAGCGCAGATAAAACGGATAGTGAACAGCATAAAATTAACGAGATTGCCGATCAAATTTTCCAATCATCGCCTGCTAACAAAGATCACAACGTTGTGTTAGATGATACTGCCCTAACCATTACTGATAATTTACAATCTGCAGCTGCCAAAACCACATTAAGCCCCACAACATCTGTGCCATTAAAAGCAGCGGATGTGCTTGATACACAGACGCCAGATTTATTTGAAGATGCACGGACTACTGCTACTACGCTAAAGCCAAGTGTTGATGGTGAATCAGCATTACAAGCAGCGATAAAAGCAGCAAATGCGATTGAAGTGAATGATGCTAGCTTAGGCGATATTGCACAACTTATGGATGAAATTAATCCTAAGATTCAATTAGTTTTACTACAAGCAACTTGTGATAGTACTCATGACATGGCGCTTGAAGCGACTCACATTAAAGATAAAGCAACGGATGCACTAACACATAAATTGGACGCTGCCTCTGAATTTTTACATGGCACTACCCAAGAAAATTTAAAGCAAGATGTTACTGTAGTTATGAAAGCTTTAACTGATAATATTGATTCAACAACTTCCGTCTTGGAAAAAGCGAATGTGGCTTTTGAAGCTTTAGATAAGCAATATAAAAATCAGGGTATGTTAAATTGGACATATCCGCAAGGGTATCAAGAAGCCAAAGCCGCTGTTGAAGATGCCAACGCTACTTTACAAAAAGCACAGTTATTACATGATCAAATAGATGTGCTTGCTAAAACAGTTGATGTCTGGAACCAAGCTTGCCCTGCGTTTGATGCGATGGCGACACACTTACCCGTTGAACAAGCATTACATCATGAAATGCCCCAGGTAATGCCCGCCGTTGAGCTTCAAACACCTGCGATTGAGCATTAAAAAATTCCCCCCTGCCCAAGGATGGGCCCCTTTTTGGCAATCAATTTGATTGTCTTTCGCCTCGTCCCCCGACGGGGCTTTTTTTATATTTAACTAACATTTTATGAGACATAATATTAATCAATCTCTGTACGAACGAGCTTACAGTTGGTAAACTACCCGCAAATTTATGGGATAGTTTCATGTCAAGCCAGATGCGACAAAACAAGTGGTTAATTCTAGGCGGTCTATGCGTGCTATTAGGCTCGGGGTTCTTTGCATTCCATTTTTATTCAAGTTGGAAAACTCTCAACATACTAACCCTGCCAGTGCCCGACTGTGATCTCAGAAAAGGCACCTGCTACTCCAAATTGTCGTCAGGTGAGCAAATTGCCCTCACCATCAAACCAACACATATGCCAGTCCTGACTTCTGTTTCCCTAGAAGTAAAAACTGACAATATTCCTGTCAAAAAAATATTTATTTATTTTAAAGGCGCCGAAATGAATATGGGCGAATTTCGCTATACTTTATTGCGCCAAAAAGATGGGATCTACAGCACCCAAACCATTTTGCCAACCTGCATTCATGATCAAATGATATGGCATGCCGTGGTTCAAGTTGAAGCTTTCAACAAACGCTACAGTGCGCCTTTTGTATTTATCAATCAAAGACCAGATTCTGTTTAAGCTCTCACCTTCACCGAAGCCCTCTACCGCTTGCGGGAGAGGGTTTCGGATAGGCACAAATCAACAGTCGGGCAAAGGCTTAATCATTCACTCTAGGATCAAGACTTCCAGTCTTATAACGTCCAGCCATCGCTTCTAAGCTCAGTACTTTAATTTTGCTTGCTTGTCCTGCTGTACCAAACGCCTCGTAGCGTGCCATACAAATATCACGCATCGCACTGGTTGCTTCACTTAAGTATTTACGCGGATCAAACTCTTTACCGTTGGTAGCAAAAAATCTTCGCAAAGTCCCTGTCACAGCCATTCTCAAATCCGTATCAATATTGACTTTACGGACACCGTGCTTAATGCCTTCTTGAATTTCTTCTACCGGCACGCCATAAGTTTCACCCATCGTACCACCATATTGGTTAATGATTTTTAACCATTCTTGAGGTACCGAAGAAGAACCGTGCATCACTAAATGCGTATCGGGAATTCTTTTATGAATCGCCTTGATACGCTCTATTGCTAAAATATCCCCTGTTGGTGGGCGCGTAAATTTATAGGCACCATGACTTGTTCCAATGGCTATTGCCAGGGCATCCACTTTGGTTGCTTTTACAAATTGTGCCGCTTCTTCAGGATCCGTTAATAGCATGCTGTGTGTTAATTCACCTTCCGCACCCGAGCCATCTTCTTTATCAGCGGTTAATGTTTCAAGAGAGCCAAGACAGCCGAGCTCACCCTCTACAGACACGCCACAGGCATGTGCCATTTGCACTGCAAGTGATGTTGTTTTAACGTTATATTCAAAATCTGATGGTGTTTTCATATCTTCATGCAACGAGCCATCCATCATCACTGAAGAAAATCCAAGTTGAATCGACTGCTGGCAGACAGCTGGTGATGCGCCATGATCTTGGTGCATACAAACTGGAATATGGGGAAATTCTTCAATAGCAGCTTCAATCAAATGTTTTAAGAATCTGGAGCCAGCATATTTTCGAGCCCCTGCTGAGGCTTGTACAATCACAGGACTATCGGTTCTATCTGCTGCTTCCATAATAGCGCGCATTTGTTCTAGGTTATTTACATTAAATGCAGGTACGCCATAGCTATGCTCTGCAGCATGATCTAATAGCTGTCGTAAAGTGATTAATGCCATTGTCATTTCTCCCAAGTAAACTAATATATATTTATTCTGATAAAGGTTGCGCTGTTAAAATTTTTAACGCATTAGTAAAGCCACCGATGCCCATGACATCTCCTTTGGTGACAATCACTTTATCGCCAGGCTCTAAAATTCCTAACTTGATAAGTGTCCCAAGCGCATAACGTGAAATTTCCCAAATCTTATATTGTGTGACATCAAAGTCCACTGGATAAACACCGCGAAAAAGTGTCATGCGACCACAAGTCACAGCATGCCGACTCAAGGCATAAATTGGGATCCCAGAGCGCACACGTGACATCCAAAGTGGGGTTGAGCCCGACTCTGTTAATGCCACAATCGCTTTGATAGGAATGTGATTGGCAACATACATCGCCGCCATTGCAATCGCTTGATCATGCCTTTTAAATTGAGCATCATCAGGAGGCGAAAATCGCGCACTGCGATGTCTTTCTGCTGCAAGACAAATTTCATCTAAAATGGTAATTACCTGAACTGGAAAATCCCCTGTTGCTGTCTCTGCTGATAGCATCACAGCATCCGTACCATCTAAAATGGCATTTGCCACATCTGACACTTCTGCGCGCGTTGGAATGGGATTTTTTATCATCGATTCCATCATTTGGGTTGCAGTAATTACTGCTTTATCACGTAATCGACTTTGTGCAATGATATATTTTTGAATAGCTGGCAGTTCAGCATAA
>JBFXKR010000292.1:0-3508 GCA_050173595.1 Candidatus Berkiella sp. | reverse complement strand
GTTTTTGCTATAAAATAACAAAAAAATCCCCATATTTTTTTGAAAAATTCTCTTTGAGCATTTTTTGTTTAATCTTAATTTGTGCTCTTAGCTCAGATTTTTGCTTTGATGTCAGATTGTCGACTTTAGACTTGTGCAAAAAATCACTTAAACTTTGTTGCTCTTTTGCAGTTATATTTAAATAGTGATTGGCAATTCTTGCACATAACTCTTGTATTTTAACGCTATCAAAATGGGGTTGCTTGATGAAGGCTCTGATATCGTGCCGAAGTTTTTCTGGCAAATCAAGTTGATTAATTTGATGGTCAATTTCTTGTTCTTTTTTAAACGCTTTCTCAAGGTTCTTTTTTTCTGATCTTTCTTGCAAATAAATGCCTGCATTTCGCACCACATTAATCACACTGCCAACAAATATGAGTGGTGGCAGTAAAAAGGTGGCACCAGCACACAGCACCACACCTGTCACCAATGATGCTGCGCCAGCTAAACTATAACCGATAATGGGGAGTATTTTTTGTCGGGGTTTTAAATCATTGCGTTGCGTTAAATTGTAGATCTCATAGATACTCCAGCCAAAACCCACAAAATTAAAGATGTTTTTAGCAACATCTCCCACATCGCTAAATGCACTTACCAGATCACCGACCTTAGCGGCATTAAATGCGTTTTTGGTCGCATCTCGCATGTTACCTAAACTTTCAGCCAAAATACCTTGTGGCATCACTTTTCACCATTTAGAAGCCCTATTTTTATTTTATCCTACTTGTATCAACTTTGAACAATAATAAACGTAAGGTTTATCAATAGGATAAGAATAAACTGGCCTGGTGATTTACACGCGTTGAATAACAAGTATAACAAATAACAGTGTTATTGCTGTTCTCTTTGCGCTTGCTTTAACCAGCTTTTTTGTGAAGAGCGATAATGTTGTGGCAACCTATCAAAACGTTGTTGCATATGTAGAAAAACTTCTTTGGCTCTTGGCTGATTATTCAATTTTCTTAAATGCTGCAAATAGTAAAATGAAGCTTCTAACCCATGATATTGGCTTTCTAAGCGTTCAAATTCTTTATTGGCAAGTTGCCAGTGTCCTAATTCAGAAAAAGTTCTTGCTAAGAGTAGTTGTGCGCTTGCACACTGAAATGTTGGATTATTATTTCGCAAAAGATCCAATGTTATTTTAGCTTCCTCAAAACTATGCATTGCAAAGTAAGCCTGTGCTTTGTCAATGAGTAAATAGGGATCGTTTGAAAATACGCTTTGTGCTAATACATTATCAAGCAATTTGATAGATTCATGAAATTGACCAATTTGAAAATAGATTTTCGCCAATCGATGCTGGTTTTCAATTGTGGGATGAATGCGCACTTTTTGCTGTAATTTTGCCAGCTCTTTAAATGGCGAAGGTTGTGTGCCAAACGCACGGTTTGCTCTATGCGCTAATCTTCTCATGCGATAATAAAAATCAGCACCATTTTCATAAATGAAAAAGGCAAGTGGCCCAATAATCGGTAAAAAGAAAATAAGTGCCACAACGGGTAATGAATAACCACGATGTAGTGCTTCATAAGCCGCTAAGGCCTGCAAAGATAAAATGGCAGCAATGGATATATATTGCATCATCACGATTCCCCCGAATTGATTCAAAGTAGGTTACCTAAATCTACAAGGGAAGATCAACGCTTAGCAGATGAGCTGATAGCCTTAGAAGATAAGCAAAGACAAGGGGATGTTCAATTGCTATGCTAAAAGTGGACGCTCTATTGTTACCAAAGGACACTCTTTCATTAATATCATGGCGCATGTCACAGCAAAACCCTCTCGATTACAACGCTATGGGTTGTCTTTAAACACCCACGATATGGTGAAAATAGTCGCGATTTTGCTTATGGTGATAGATCATATTGGTTACTATCTACTTGCTGATAACCTTTGGTTTAGGTTAATTGGACGAAATGCTGCCCCGCTGTTTTTCTTTTTAATTGGTTATAGCGGCAAACTGCATATCACTTGGATGCTTTGCCTTTATGGCGTGCTTTTAACGCTATCTGCCTATGTTGTGAATGGGAATACCCAGATTGATATTCTGTTGGGCTTTATGTTGTTACCCGTTTTTTTTCATTATTTGCCTGCACAAAAACTAGCCCTTATCCAAAGAGTCTCGCTTTATCTTGTTTGCGCCACGCTCACCTTGTTTCTTTACAAATACATCGAGTATGGCTTGCTAGGCATTTTAATTGGCTATAGCGGGCGTTTTGTTGCTTTAAATGAAAAGTTTGCGGATCTGTGGCTTATCCTTGCGTTGATAATCTATTACCTATGGGAAAGCCTTTCCTTTGGATTCACAGCAAACCCCAGCATGCTTTATTGGTTTGGATTTTTTATTTTGATGCTATATCTTGTGATGAGCCATTATCAACAAAAAACGCTCAGCTGTCCTAAATGGTTGCTCATGCCAAGCCTTGTTGTATCTCGTTATTCTTTAGAAGTCTATTTCTTTCATTTAATCGCCTTGCAAGCCTATAAATTCTTGCGTTTATCATAAAAAATCGTACAATAACCAGCATTTTTAACAACCCGCCAACAAATAAGTCAGTTAACATTTTATGCGTTTTTTAAAAGGTACTTTGCTTTTTTTGCTGATTTTCCTGATAAGTTGCACAACCTTAGCACCTGATTTCATTTTGTTGCCTGATGAATTGCCGCCTGCGCCGCATTTAAAAAACGTTCAAGTTGCTTTAGTACTCAGTGGCGGTGGTGCCAGAGGATTAGCGCACGCCGGTGTACTTGAAGTGCTAGAAAAAAATCATATCCCCATCGATGTTATTGTTGGCTCTAGTGTGGGCAGTATGATTGGCGCCATTTACGCTGATGATCCCCATGCCAAAAGAATGCGCCACAAGATTATTGATCTGAATAAATGGGATCTGTTAGATCCCAGCTGGTTTGACAGTATTAAAATGTTTTGGCATTTAAACGGGCCCGTTCAAGGCAATGCCTTAAAGCGCTTCGTGCAAGATAACATTCGCGCAAGAGATTTTTCACAAGTAAAAATCCCGCTGGTGGTTGTGACCACCGACATTGATAAGGGAGAAGCTTTTGTTATTCGAAGCGGACCGCTGGCACCGGCGTTACATGCCTCTAGTGCCATTCCGATGTTATTTAGACCGGTGAAATTATATGGGCGTACTTTGGTTGATGGCGGCGTCGCAAGCCCAGTTCCGGTTGAAATTGCCAAACAGTTTTCACCTAAAATTATTATCGCTGTAGATATAGGTACATCACCTGATTATGGTCCTGTCACCAATTTGTACCAACTGGCATCACGTAGCTTGCATGTTTCTTACTACAAATTATCAGCGTGGCAAAACCAACAAGCCGATATTGTCATTCACCCTGAAATCGACAAATATGGCATGTTTGATGATCATGCTAATGAATTACTTTATGAAGAAGGTAAAAAGGCTGCTTTAAAAGCCCTGCCCAGTATCAAAAAAATGCTAGCGAA
>JBFXKR010000291.1:0-3523 GCA_050173595.1 Candidatus Berkiella sp. | reverse complement strand
TATACTTCAACTCAATATGATGCAACATCTGACGTAAATCTACCCCTTGGTGGGAACTCATTTGATTCACAATAACCGTTTCCGTTAATTGCTCACTCTTTAGCGCAACCCCTTCGGACGCTATAGATTGTGCCTGATATTTAGCTGGTAGATCTACGTAATCAACTGTTTGGTTAGGATAAAGCACCATTAATCTCTCAACCAGATTAGATAGCTCTCTGATGTTTCCATTCCAATTACACCTTTTAAGCGAATCCATTGCGCTGGTGCTAAGTTTTATCTCACAACCTGATGTTTCCTTGAACTTAATGATTAAATCGTTCACAAGCGCTGGGATATCTTCAAGCCTATCCCGAAGACTTGGCATCTCAATAGGAAATACATTAAGTCGATAATAAAGATCTTCTCTAAAAGTCCCTTTGCTAATTTCTTCTTCTAGATTTCTGTGCGTTGCAGCAATAATTCTGACGTCAACTTTAATCGATTTGTTGCTACCAACGCGTTCAAAGACCTTTTCTTGAAGCACACGTAGTATCTTAACTTGCATAGCAAGTGGCATATCGCCAATTTCATCTAAAAAGATAGTACCGCCATGAGCCAGCTCAAACCGACCCATTCTTGCCGTAATAGCACCCGTGAAGGCACCCTTCTCATGACCAAAAAGCTCAGTCTCTAATAGCTCAGTGGGAATAGCCCCACAATTCACTGGTACGAATGCTTTACTTTTTCTATTGGATAAAGAGTGAATAAGTCTTCCTACAATTTCCTTACCTGTTCCTGATTCACCCGTAATCAATACATTTGCTTCTGTGGTACTGACTTGCTGTACAATTTTCTTTAATTGGTTAACCTTGGCGCTATTGCCGCTTATTTCAACTGATTGTATCGCTCTGTTAGTTTCATCAGTCATAGTGAGTTATCCTGGGTTTAAAAGGCTCAAATTTTGACTTTATATTTTTTTAGAATGCTAAGACTTAAAATGCTTAGTTAACTAATAGTCGTAAACCTTGAATGCTGTCAAATTTCTGGCAAGGAATAGACCTGTATATCTAATTAGAGTGCTAAAAAACCTGATATTTGAGTCGTCAGGAACACTGAAAGAATTGAATTTAAAAATTTAGCTGATCCCATTCTTTATGTTAGCGATAAGATCATTGAGCAGATTTCATTTTTCAAAATACCATCTGAATAATTACATCCATGAGTACTCTTGCATTACTAATCAACCAACAAGTGTTGATAATCTACGAATAATATACTGACACTACTATGCATTCGTAATATTTTGCTCTATCTTGTCTTTTAATTTTAAATGTAAAAATATATTTAACAAAGGAGGCATAAAGGAAGTTGCAATGGTGTAAACAATCAACGCACCATAAAGCTTTTGAGGAATTACAAATACATTCAATAAAATGTCAGCCAATACAAGCCCAAAAACCAAATTCGGTATCAACGCAGTTGCAATTGGAAAACTTTCAACCAATGTCTCTTTCAATGATGCTTTCCTATGAATTATCACAGAGCTTAAACGCAAAGGTATAACAGTAACAATAAATAAGAGTCCATAAGCAAGTGCCTCAACTGAAAAAGCCTCCCTAGAGATACTAAGGCCCGCTTGAAAAAAATAAAAAGGAACGAAAAAAGATGAAAAAAGCTTTACTGATTTCATTAATCCCTGAGCACTGATATATTTACCCTCAAAAATTCGACCGGCAACACCAACTGCAAATGCCCCAACAAGATAATAAACGCCTAACTTTTTCGTTAAAATTCCACAAGCAATTGCCATTAACAGTAAAAAGCCAAATTCAGATCGGGGGGCATAGGGCGCAATTACTTTTGAGAAATAAGAGAAAACACGAGGAATAAAAACAAACATTAAAATCAGCACCAAAGTTGCTATGCTTATGTCAAAAATACTTGATGAATTAACCAAAACAAGCATTGCTAATAGAGCCGCTATCTCACCTGATATTGCTTTAATTTTTATCCAAAATTTATCTAACTGATGTAACGACTTTGATCCCTCTAAAGAATCTAGAATAAAACCAGCGGAGGGTGTAAGTAGTGCCAAACTTAAAATTGCAGCAGTTCTATATTCAATTTCAAAAACGTGGGCAGTAGTAAAAGCAACGATAGTACAAGAAATAAGTCTAAAAAATATGTGGCCAAAGAGGATTTTTTTATATTTTTTTAACTCTGTAAAATCAATTTCTAGTCCAGCATAAAGAAATAAAGATATAATTCCTAAAGATGCTAAAATTTTAACTGTTGGATCATGTTCAAATAAATTTAAACTTTGGCTACAAAAAATACCAAAAACAAAAGAAATTAATGCTTGCGGGACCCCAAATCGGGTGAAAAATTTTGGAAATATAAAAAGAACAAAAATTAAAAAAAAATATTTTGATTCAGGGCTCAAGAATGTATTGCTGACGTAATTGTAGATTGATTCAAACATAGCACGCCTTAGTTAATAATAAATTGCATGAGTAAATTGCTTACCTTACAGCCCTTTGCGCTGATAAATTGATTAATTATATTATATTTTTTCGTATTTTGACCTTATCTTTTAGAAAAGAAATCATAAACAAAAAAAAGAAAGTTTGCTTAATAATTTTTATTTTTAAATTATCTTAAAAAAGTATCCTGTTGGATAAATACATTTATACATTTTCTAAATACACTAATAGTTACTGTTAGCAGCAAGTTTACATGTTTATTAGATTTTGTGTATTTAACTTACTTTCTGCAGTTAAGCAAGAAAATCAAAACTAATTTAAAAATTTGTTGAGTAACTAAACATAATGGAAAAATTAAGCAATGAGTAATGAACTTCATCATCCCTTCGAAGATAAAATCAAAGATTCCTTTGTTGTGCTTCCAAAACAACAAAATAGCTTTCTAATAACGCTTGGTCGCACTTTAAGTGCTCATTTTAATTTGCGGGATGACATGGCTAATGATGAGGAGATCAATTCTCGATTGCGCGATGCTGTGAAGCTACGCGCCGCGACACTCTTGATTCTTATATTTGCTATTTTCATTGCTTCTGTTGGACTTAACGTCAATTCCACCGCAATCATCATTGGGGCAATGTTGATATCTCCACTAATGGGTCCAATTATGGGGGCAGGTTTAGGTGTTGCCGTATATGACTTTGAATTAGTCCGTCGATCTTTGACAAATTTAGGGATAGCTACTGTCTTAAGCCTTTTTGTATCAGCGCTTTATTTTTCATTAACACCACTGCAGCAAGCGCAATCAGAAATACTTGCTCGCACTAGTCCTACACTGTGGGACGTGCTTATAGCCATGTTTGGTGGTTTTGCCGGCATCGTAGGCATTACACGCAAAGAGAAATCAAATGTCATTCCTGGCGTAGCGATTGCTACAGCCTTGATGCCACCGATTTGCACTGCCGGTTTTGGACTTGCCACTGGCCAATGGCGATATTTCACTGGAGCATTATACTTATATACAATAAATTGTGTATTTATTTCAGTGGCTACAGTTGTGG
>JBFXKR010000290.1:0-3531 GCA_050173595.1 Candidatus Berkiella sp. | reverse complement strand
TTCGCCATGGGGCAACCTTTGCCCATTCCTTAGGATTACAAGTAAATGCTGGACATGGTTTGCATTATCACAATGTGCAAGCGATTGCCGCCATCCCTGAAATGGTTGAATTAAATATTGGTCATGCCATCATTGCTCAGGCTATCATGGTTGGTTTACCCAATGCGGTTTCACAAATGAAAGCCTTAATGAGCGCTGCAAGATGATTATGGGAATTGGTACTGATCTGGTATCGCTTGCAAGAATTGAAATACTATTGCTACGTTTTGGTCAAAAATTTACTAAGAGAATTCTGACAGATCCTGAATTGGCACATTTTCAGTCCTCAAGTAATCCAGTTTCATATCTTGCTAAAAGATTTGCCGCAAAAGAAGCAGTTGCCAAAGCTTTTGGCACTGGCATTGGTGCACATCTTTCGTTTAATGAAATTAGCGTGACCAATTTGCCCAGTGGGCAACCAACTGTAGCGTTTATCGGTAAATCAAAAGAATATGTGCAAATGAGTCCAATGAAGTCGCTACATATTAGTCTCTCAGATGAAAAAGCATTTGCATTAGCTTTTGTAGTGATAACACAATAATGAGAATGAGTAGTAAAAACAAATGAAAGCAGGCGTCAGAAGAAAAAAATCAAACAACAGCCCTCAAGTGCCCTCTGGACAAATGTTTAACTTAGAAGTCACTGATATTTCACAATACCTTGATGATCCTGTAAAGCGAGCCAGCATACCTAACCATGTTGTTCTAGCATTTGAGCTTGTCAGAGCGCTTGGTGATCAATTTGTACTTGAATGTAGTAATAATGTAGCAACGCCAATGCTACGCAAATTATCGATACTAACATTTATAGGTGATAATCAGGAATCAATCATAACCCAGTTTGATATATTCGCAACCTATGTTTTTAATAAAATATTTAACAATGTCGAAAAGCTTATTAAAGAAAAATCAGAAGATAATTTGTTAGCGTGTTATGCATGTCTCAATGCCCTTGAAGCTTTTATACAACATATTTTACCGCTTGTATCTGAGAATGATAGATATATAAATACCAGAGAAGCCTTCGTTGGCTTTTTGTTAAAATACACTTCTATTTCCACTTCAGCAATTATTTCATTACTTGATGCTAAGACACTTAAGCCTAAAAGTTATTACTTTTGGTACCAAGCGATTATAGAAAAAATGGATGCGTTAATTCTTTATGGCAAAGAGTATCAAGCCAAGTTCATTAAATTACTTGATGCAAACAATGAAGACGATAGTAATATTTGGGTTAATGTCAAATATTTTTTGGGGTTGTATAAAACCAGCTATCATTTTTGTTTAGCATTAAAATTAGACAGTCACCTTGTGCAGCTTGAGCAAGATATGGATGACTTTTGTGGCTATCTGCGTGGAGTTTGTGCTTCAAAGAGCGAAAATCCAAAGGCGCAAGAAGTCAATGAACTCATCACTTCAATTAAAGTAGGCGTAGTCAAAAACAATGAAGATTTGCTTAACTTCTTTCGTGAAATGGATGATTACATTCAGAATCAAGATCTAAAAGCCCCCAAAGAACCATTAGAAAATCTCAAGCTTTTTAAGGAAGACTGTAAGGCAACAGAATTAGCGTTAAAAGCGTTAACCGCCCAATCAGAACCTGCCCAAGCCATCAGATTGTTTAATCAAGTTTTGCGGCTCATCAAGCAAAGCCAAGTATTGCCTTATGAACAATGTCAAGAAGAAACCTTCAAGACACTTTTAAGAGCGTTATACCATGCACAAATGGTTCTCAGGATTCCTGAACTTATTAATGATACTTTCTTACGATGCATCATGGAGGATATGTTTAACTATTTTATCAAAAAATTAACTGAAGATTTAAGAAAATATAGCGCTACCGTAAAAAGAGCAGGACAACTTGAAGAACTTGAAGCACAATTGAAAATGTTAAATCTTGGAGAAAAACCTGATGCTTTACTTCAAGAAGAAGAACAACAACATCAAGCCGAATTAGAAAAAATCAGAAGTGAACATGCGAAGGCTCTAGCAGCGCAACGTCAAATGATAGCGCAGGAAGCTGAAAAATTGCGTAAAGAAAGAGCGCAAGAGCATGCCCAAGAAATAGCGCGTTTAAAAGAAGCGCTTGAAGCGAAACTCTTACAAGAAGTAGGAGAATTAAATAGTAGAAATGCTCAAAGGATGTTAAAGGCTGAACAACAACGTGAGCGGCAAATACGTGATCTTGAGCAAAGTCATTCAGATAAGATTGCTGCATTAAGAAAAGAAGAGCAAGATAAAAAAGATGAACTAGAAATTCAAAATGCGGCTGCTTTACAAGCACTACAAACAAAACGTGATAGTGAATTAAAAGCGGCCAAAGCAAAACATGCTAAGAATATGACTCAAACTCAAGATAGGTTAAAAAGGCAGCTCGTAGCGAAAACAAGTAAACTAGAAAGCGAAAGCGAGGCTTTAATAGTTACGGCTCAACTAGAACATGAACAAGCTTTAAAAGCACTTGAAGAAGACTTTCAAGCGCAAGAACAAGCCCAAGTTAAGGAATTTGAGCAAAAACATGCTGATCAATTAAAGGCACTAGAAGCCGAGTTCCAAAGGGCAAAAGCACAACATGCACAAAAGTTAAGTTTGCAGAGAACACATCTTGTCGGCCAAGTATCTGCGCAACTAGAAAGCGCAAGAAAAAAGTATCAGCAACGTCATGAACAAGAAAGTGCTGTGCCAAAGAAACTTTCTTTAAAAGATCCTTTTACACAAGTTGCGCTTGCGCCTGAGCATCAATTTATCTTAGCCTGTCTTGGAGAGAGAGAATGCTATATCACAGGACAGTGGCTTAGAAATGCTATTTTAAAACGTCCTGTTAATAATGTGCCTATTGAAGTGCTTGTTAAGGGCAATCCCAATGAATTGGGCCCAATAAGCCAAGCATCTGCAAAAAATCCAGATTTTCCTAATGTATTACAAATGGGAAGTATAGTATTTAACTGTATCGGTGAATCCAATTTTACAGATGTACTTAGGCAAAGATTATTAGTGCTGGATAGTCTTATTTGTGATCCCCAGACAGGCAATGTTTACAACGTGCTCAGTCAAAATGAGCATCGTATTTTAAATCCATTGAAAGTATTTGGTGACGCGAAAAAGCGCTTTAAAGAAAACCCGAATCTTATTTTTCAACTTTTTAGAGCACACTATGAATTGCAGTTTCCCTTTGTACAAGAGGATTTAGAGGCAATAAAATGCCATGCAGGACTATTAACACGATTTCCAATGGTTAGCTATCAAGAAATGCTACAATCTTTCTTTTTAAGCCAGCATGGGGCTTCAAATTATTGTTATGCATTTCAAAATGATATGTTGCATCATTTCTTTCCTTTTTTACCTCAACGTTACGCTCAAGTGCTAACGACTCAGTGCCCATTATTAAGGCAATTTTGGTCGGATAAGATTGCTTCATTTTTAGCGCAACCACAACAATATCATGCCAATCATATATTGGCCTTAATATTTATGTTTAAAGTTTTGCAAAAAA
>JBFXKR010000289.1:0-3539 GCA_050173595.1 Candidatus Berkiella sp. | reverse complement strand
CCGACAACACAAAATACAAACCTGGATATCCACCCGTTTGTTCTATCGCTGCTACATGAGATGGCCCCTGCACAACACACAATAAGCCATGATCACGATTTTTATTCTCACAAATAAAGCAAAGTGATTTTTCACTCAATATACGACAATGCTCACAATGTCCCACTTGCTTGACTGCTTGTGTGAGTAAATAGGCTAAACGATGAGCGCCTTCTCTATCGCGCTCTAGCAAGTGAAATGCCATGCGCTGCGCACTTTTAGGCCCAACGCCTGGCAGTACACGAAAAGCTTCTATTAATTGTTTTAGCAATGGGCTAAATGACAATGGGTTATCCTCGCATCATGGACATCAAATCTGCTGGCAATCCTAAACCCTTTGCTTTTTGCATCATTTCATTTTTCAAAGTCGCCTGTGCTGTTTGCAAACCCTGATTGACAGCAGACACAATTAATTCAGCGATGACATTCTGGCTTTCTTCAAACAAAGCGGGTTTAAGATCCATTTTTTCAATTTGCATTTTAAGGTTGACGTGCGCAACCACCAGATCACCACCCGCTTTACCTTGCACCACGGTGTTACTGTTGCCTGCAATATCTTGATAAGCTGAGCGCATGTTTTCTTGTAGTTTTTGCGCATTTTGCATAAAACCAGCCATCATGGATTTAAAATCATTATTGTCATCACTCATTTATCACCTCTTTGTCACTCTTTAACCGTTATTTTCTCAACGGTTGCATCAAATGTTGAAAGAATATTTTGCACTACTTTATCTTGTTCAATCGACGACTTAGCGTCCTTTTCCTTTTGCTCACTCTTTAGTTGCTCAACCTTCACTGGCGAGGCTGTCCCGACTTCGCCAATCAAAATATTTAATTTAATCGTTTTTGAAAATGCTTGACTAAGCGCTTCTTGAATTTGATTTTGACGTTGCGGATTTAAGCAAGCTTTTTGTGATGCGTCTAATGTTAACACCAATGTAGTGCCGTCCCATTTTGTGACGATACAGTTTTTCACTAGCATTTTAGTTAATCCAGAAAGCGCCAAAGTTGAAACAACACTAATCCAATCAAGTTCACTGATAGTTTCACAAAGCATCAAAGCAGGCACCGTAGCCGGTGCCGCTGGCGCCGATAGTGGCGCAAAAGCTGGTTGTGAACTCGTTTGCGATTGCGGTTGCGCCGGTGGTTGTATTTGCGCCGGTGGTTGTATTTGCGCTTGTATTTGTGCCTGTGATTGTGGTTGAGCAAGCTTATTCACTTGCCTTGGAGCGAGCCTATCTTGCTGGGGCACTGGCGCAATTGAGGCCTTTTCCTGTTTTGTGTTTATCTCACTCTCTTTGGGGCGAAACAACATCATACGTAAAACTGCCATTTCAAAGCCTGATTGTGCACTGGGCGCAAGCGGCAGATCTTTTTTTGCCATGAGCGCTATTTGATACAATAACTGAACGGCTTCTTGACTAAATTTATCTTTGAGTGCAAATGTTTGTGGTGAGAGATCTGCAAAGTTTGCAATCTCTTCACTGTTGATGGCTTGTGCAATGGCAAGTCCATGCAAAATTTGCAACAGTGTTGCTAAGCTTTGTTCAAAATCAGCACCACTGATTGCCATCTCTTGCACAATCTTTAAACAATGTTGCGTGTTGTTTGCTTCAATGGCAACTAATAATTCTGGCAAGTAACGCTGATAGCCTAGCCCTAGCATTTCTTCTATCATCTGTGTTTTTAAATCACCATTACCATAAGCGTTTGCTTGCTCTAATAAGCTCAACGCATCACGCATACTGCCTTGCGCCACTTTGGCTAATGCTTGCAGGCCTCGTTGCTCATAAGTGATATTTTCAGATGTTAAGATTTCTTCTAACTGCGCCACTATCTGCGCATCATTCAGCGCTTTGAGCACAAAACGCAAACAACGTGATAGCACGGTGACAGGAATACGCTCAGGATCGGTAGTTGCCAAAATAAATTTTACATGCTCTGGCGGCTCTTCAAGCGTTTTTAATAGTGCGTTGAAACTATGTGCCGACAACATATGTACTTCGTCAATCAGATATATTTTGTATCGACCAACCGTAGGTGCATATTGCACATTTTCCAATAATTCACGCGTATCCTCAACGCGGGTCCGAGAAGCGGCATCTACTTCGATTAAATCAATAAAGCGACCGGCGTCAATACTGGTACAAGCATTACACTCACCACATGGCGTAGCGCTAACACCTCGTTCACAATTAAAACATTTTGCTAAAATTCTAGCTAAGCTTGTTTTGCCAACGCCGCGCGTACCGGTAAAAAGGTAAGCATGATGTAGCTCACCACGGGTAATTGCATTCATTAGCGCACGTGTCACGTGCTCTTGACCTTTTAAACTGGCGAATGATTTAGGTCGCCATTTGCGTGCAAAAACTTGATACGTCATTTTCTTTCCAGTTTGTTTAAGGAAGCAACGATCATGCTTTAAGATTGGGTGGCAGCCTAATCAGCCACACCCCGGCACCTGAAATCGCTATTACCGTTGCTCCCTTCCGGGCCTGGCGGGGTTCATAGTTTATCATTGCGAGGGGACCGACAGGCCACCATAGTTCTGCCTTTGCATTACCGCTTAAGGGCGCAGTGGGATCTTACCAGGAAAAGCAAATTGATGCTAGGTGAGAACCTAGTTAAAGCTAGTTTGCTTTGCAATTGTTGCCTGTGTCTTTTTGGGCAAAAACAAACCTAGCACATTGGCAACGGTCCGAGAAATAAAACCGAGCGCTAAGGCGCCATAGATAAATAACATAAAAAACTTGTTAGTTTGCTTACCAGCATATTTCTGATAGAAGTGAAAACGACCACGAAAAGCCTGCCACTCATCTCTAAACGTGGCAGCACTTGATGGCTTGTTAGCATTAAATGTAATCACATCAAATTCACGTGCGCGATAGACACCACCCCCGGCAAAGTGAATGCGCAAACACAAATCTTTGTGGAAAGTGCTATGAAAGCATTTCTTATCCAATCCTTTTAAATCTAAAAAAGACTGCGCCGATAAAAATAAACACTCTGGACTAATACTGGCCGCGTGAAACCCACCACCAGGCAGAGAAACTTCTGGAAAATCTTGAAGCTGTTGGCTCTCATATTTAAGCGCACCAAATGAATTTTCTAAGAGTGACATAATGCGGCTTAGTGGTTTAAAAACAATCGTTGATGGCTTTTCAGGCGCCCCAATTAACCAAGGTGTGGGTTTTAAAATACCGGTGGCTAGCAACTTTGCAGTCGCATTTTTTGCTAAAACACAATTTGCTTTCATGAAGAGCAAATATTGTCCACAGGCATGCTGCGCACCTAAATTATAGCTCGCTGCTAATCCAGCCTGTTGATGGCCTCTCACAATGTAACATTTAGGATGGTTTCTAACGAATCTCGTCAGTGCTTTCTCAATTGAAGCTTGCTCTTGCGTATTAACGATGATCACTTCACGAACAAATTGCTGTGCTAATACAGATTTTAATGCCTGTATCAAAACGGATTCACTGACGGATGAAACCACAACA
>JBFXKR010000288.1:0-3542 GCA_050173595.1 Candidatus Berkiella sp. | reverse complement strand
TGTCCTACTGCCTCGTGTAGCAAAACACCTGGCCAGCCAGGTCCTAATACAACTGTCATGGCACCAGCCGGCGCCTCGATTGCTTCTAAATTGATCAATGCTTGATGCACAGCTTCTCTGACATACCCAAAAGCGCGATCTTCTTGCATAAAATATTGATAAGTTGTTCTTGCGCCGCCACCAGAAGAGCCGGTTTCTCGTTTACCATTTTGCTCAACAATCACACTGACATTTAAACGTACTAAAGGTCTGATATCGGCATTTAGAGTACCGTCACTTGAAACAATCAAGACCGTGTCATATACGCCCATTAAGTTGATCATCACTTGAATAATTCTGGGATCTTGCTTTCTGGCATAGGCATCCAGTTTTCTCAAGAAATCTATTTTTTCTTCTGTTGACAATGAATCAAGTGGGCTATCATCAGCATACAGTGGTTTAATAAGCTGTGGTTCCCATGCTTTAAGTCCTACACTGCCACCTGATTGTGCAATACAACGGGCAGCTTTTACTGATTGTTCAAAAGCCGGTAAAATAATATCATCCGAATAGGCAAAACCAGTTTTGTCGCCACTGATAGCACGAACACCAACCCCATGATCTAAATTAAAGCTACCTTCTTTAACAATGCCATCTTCGATACTAAATGATTCATGTTGTACATTTTGGAAATATAAATCGCCACCATCAACACGATGTCCTAATAGTTGGCCTAACACACGCTCAAGATCATTCATTGACAACCCACTTGGCGCCAATAATCTTGCTTGTGCTAATTCTAGCGCGTTTTTCATGGATTCACCTCATTTGCTAATGCTTGTAGCACGCTCTTTCGAACATGATTAATTGCTGGAAATTGCTGCCTAATCGCTTGCAGCTTTGTCATATCTAACTCTGCGATAATAACGCCTGGCTCATCCTGTGCACTTGCTAACACATCGCCCCATGGGCCGACAATCATCGAATGACCATAAGTAAGACGATCATCACTTCTTTTACCGCATTCACCAGGGGCAATCACATAGCACAAATTCTCAATGGCACGCGCGCGCACAAGAATCTCCCAATGTGCAAATCCTGTTTGCATGGTAAAGGCACTTGGTAAAAGTAAAATTTGAGCGCCCTTGAGCATTAATAGCCTAAATAGCTCGGGGAATCTTAAATCATAGCAAATAGCAAAACCAAGCTTCCCAAATGGCGTTTCAAGAACAACAATATTGCTACCCTTTTTAATGTTATCCGATTCTCGGTATTCATCTGATGCTACTTTCACGTCAAATAAATGCAATTTATCATAACGTGTAACGCATTCACCCTTATCGTTCCAAACCAGTGTGCTTGAAAATGGCTTATCATCTTTATCTTTAATTAATAAAGTACCGCCAACAATCCAAACATGATTCTTTTTTGCTGCATTTTGCAATCTATTTTGGATAGGGCCATTACCAAAAGTTTCCATGACTTCGCGCTTTTCCAAGGTGGTTAACCCTAAAGTCGCAAATTCTTCTGGCAAAACGACTAACCCTGCCCCCATTTGTGCTGCCTGTTCAATCAGTTCACACGCCATATCCACGTTTTTTGAAACATTTTTTTCTGAAAAAATTTGTAAAGCAGCTACTTTCATTATGCTATCCTTTCAAAACGACAGGTACTTCATTTACTTTAGGCGAAGCCCATGTTCCCAGCACTTTATATCGCATCCGATGTATTTGCTGAATTTTATGGCCAAACACTTTGTCTACTACCCAAACTGCAGCCCCAACAGCTGGATTACCTGCCGCAATCGCTGCCGCAACCGGTAAGCTCCCTGTAACATTTGGCATAACTATCATTTCACCATCTAAACCTTGGTTTGCCAAATCGGCTTGGCCAAATGCCTCGATCTTAGCAGAAGGTCCATTCAGGGTGACTTTATTTGAAATGATCTTTCCTTTACCAAATTGGAATTTTCCATCTAGCTCTGTAAATGCAAAACCATCTTTGGTGACATCGCTAAAATCTAAATTTAATCTTCTTTTTACATTATCTAGATTTAATAAACTCAGCACGCGACCAATGCCAGGATTCATCCCTACTATCACACCGTTTTTAAGAGAGAAATCTGCCAACCCAACTAAGGATGCAAAATCAATATCAAATGGAGAGCCATTCCATGTCAATGAAAAATCAACGATACCTCTTGCTTTTTGTACGGTTCCCTTCAAGCCTAAGGCGGTTAAAGTTTGACTGATATTTTTTGTTGAAAGTTTTCCTTGCACAAAAATCTGGTTATTAGTATCAACATAATCCCAATTTCCAGACATACTGATTTGGGTATCTTTTAGCTTGGTGCTGATATTAGGAATAAAGTAGCCTTTCCAATTTGGCTCTAAACGCGCTTGTAGATCTGAAAATGACTTGTTGCCCCAAAGTAGCTCTTTAATCTTAATGTCAATGACCTGTGAACTGGGTACTTTTGACATGGTAAAGTTAGATTGGGCAAGCTTTTGTGGAAGTGCAACTTTTTGAAAATCAACCATAATCGCCTTGCTATTTTCTTTGGGCACAGTGATTTGCCCTTTTAGCATTGCGCCATCAAGCAGCAATGACCATTGGCTTAACAAGCCATCCCATCTTGCTTGTATATTTTCTTGATCAAACTGAGCGCCATATAAAGTAAACAATCCTATATCAAGCTCAACCAATGGCTCAGGCATTTTTGCCTGAGGATCAGAAGAAAACAGACCACTATTTGTTAAAAATGTTTTCCATTCTAAAAAGTCAACCACTGGTAAATTACCATCTATAAGCAAAATTTGATCTTCTCTAAACTTTGCAACGCGTTTCTCACCAAAATGAAGGTGGCCACCAGCACTGTGCCAATGTTTATCTTGTAATTTTAAACTATAAGCCAAAGAAACCATGTCGCCATACTTTCCAGAGAGGCGCAATAATTGATTTGGCTCTAAATACATGACAAGCTCTAAAGGATTATTGGCTTGAGCTTCTTTAACAAATGGAACAGGCGCATCAATAGCAACCCCCACTAAAGATGAATTGAGCGTCAGCTTATGATTGACATCTTGTGGAGATATGCTTAGTAACGCTGTATATTCTGTCTCTCCTTTTACCTGTTTTATATCAGGCAAATCAAGCAACGTTTGAATTTGCTCAACTGTAATATTCCCTTTGGCGCCTATCAATACTTCGTTACGATTGGTTGTTGAAACATTGTCTATAGTAAATTGCGCAGGATTATCTAATAACATGCCAGTTAAGTTATGCGCCTTCACACTGTTTTGGGTGAAATTAACTTCTCCTTTAAGGGATGTGATTTGATAAGGATTATCCTTTAAGGCAACCGTTGCATCATTTACTTCAATCAAACCTCGAACCTTTACTGGCGCGCTTGAGGTGTTACTTAATGGAATTTCAAGGCCTAACGATAGTGCCATATCTCCTTGAAGCGCTAAGGGAGCTAAACTTTTGACAATGTCATTGGGTAGTGGACTTTGTGCTATAGCCTTCATGCCTTGCGCCAAAGTACTTGAAATTTTAGTATC
>JBFXKR010000287.1:0-3548 GCA_050173595.1 Candidatus Berkiella sp. | reverse complement strand
AGCTAAAAGATAGCTTTTTCGTTCCTGATGCCCCATGTGTAACCTCCCGTTCTCTGGTTACCTTAAATATGAGGCAACGACACGCTTTTTGGAGGCCTTGGGTTACATTAAATATGAGTCAATTCGGGCAGCTAATCTTTCACATATATCATGAAACTATTTACACAAAGAAGGAGTCATTCTAATTATAAGGGTAGCTTGTTGTGTTTGGCATAGCTTAAGCCATGTGTTTTGAATTAGGTCAAATAGGTGCGCATACCATGAAAGTTGAAATACCATCCATCTCGAATAATACAGTTAAAGACTTGCATCTTTTTTACCAGCACCTAAAGAGTAAACATCATAGCGCTGTAAAAGCCCATCCTGCAAATGATAATCCAACAATAGCTATCGTCGGCGCAGGCTTATCAGGGTTGACGGCGGCTAAGGCATTAACATCACATGGGATTAATGTCATTTTAATTGAAGCAAGAGATCGTGTCGGTGGAAGAATAGAATCTTTACAATTAAGTGACAATCTGTTTGTAGAAATGGGTGCACAATTCATTCATGGCGCCAAGGATAATCCATTGTTTAACATATCGGATCATTATCATCTTGAGATGATCCCCTACACCAAGAGCGCATGGGGATTATATGATATGGATGGACAAGAGCTTGATAAGAACCAACTTAATGATTTAGTAGATGAATATAAAGAGCAAATTAAAGTATTGAATCTTTCACGTCAATCAGATGATAAAGATCGCTTCACCGTTGAAGACCTCAAATATATCGATAAGCAACTTTTAAAGCATAAAGCGATCACTTCTCGTGACTTACAATCACTGGCTAAAATGATTAGCATCAAAGAATTAAAACATGAAAAGCTTTTTTCTTACAAGCTTGGCATGAACAAAAAGGAAAGTGAAAGCAATTTTTTAGTCACCAATGGTTATTCAAAACTAACCGATGGTCTGCTAAGTGAGGCCAAAAAAACGGGATTAATAGAAATACACTATTCAACAGAAGTTCAGAAAATAGACCATCATTCTGATGAGGTAATCGTTCATGTTAAAAATAAAGGAGCAGTTCATGCCGACGCGCTGATTTGCACCTTGCCATTAGGTGTTTTACAAAATGGCAATGTCGTATTTGAGCCATTATTGCCAAAATCAAAAGCAAAAGCCATTAAAAATATCAAGTGTGCAAATCACAATAAAGTTATTATGCAGTTTGAAGATGTGTTTTGGGACAACTATTCTCATTTTGTTGTGCTATATGATCCAACCTTGGAAGCATGGTTGGATATCATGAATTTACAACATTTCACCACACAAAAATCACCCATTTTAGTTTCCTCAGTTTATTCAAACATTGATTTTAATCTTCCAGAGGATAAATTTTTAGTAAATCATTGTGTTAATATTTTTAAAAGAATGTACCCTGACACTTTCCGGCCGCTTATTAAATCATGGGTGACACACTGGGATAAAGATCCTTATGCTTTTGGATCATATTCTTATCATCCTCATGGCAGTTCATTGGAGGATAACACAATCATTGCAAAGCCTGTGGGAAGATTATTATTTGCAGGTGAGCATACCCATCGTTCGCCATCTAATCTGCAAGCAGCTTATCTTTCTGGGCTTGAAAGTGCAAAGCAGGCAATCGATCAGCTTTTATTTATTTATCAATCCATTGCCAATAATAAATAAGTATACAGAGAAAGATAGGAGAATAGATATGAAACGCTTTACCATGTTTATATCTATTGTTTGCATGATTTATACCTGCGCTTTGCAAGCCAAAGTGTATGCAAATAAAGATAACATTCAACTTGTTAATTATCAAAAGCAAAGAGATTCTCAAATTCGCCCAACTGATCGCAATCAGCCATCAAAGAGCACACATTCCTATATGTATGTGAATCCCTTTTTTGAAGATTATTATTCAAATTATTATGATACAGATGGTACGCAGTTTTACTTTTTTTATCAAAAAGATGATCCCACCTATAGTAGTGATGATATCCCTTCAAACTACAATAATAATACTGACTTTAGTACTACGGATAATAAAGAATAGCAAGGAAAAAAGATTTTAATGGGAACAGGCTATTGATGCTTGTTCCCACGTTTAATTTTCATGAATTAATGATTAGAACCCAATACCAAATCGGATAGTAGGTCCATGGCGACGATGATATCGATAGTATCTGCCGGTATAGGGATCATAATACCAATAGCTTCTCTTATATTTTCTAACATAATAGTAATCATTATAGTAACCTGGACCACGATAGTAATAATACCCAGGGTTATTATAATAATACCCATGATGCTTGTAATATTTATTATGGTGATAATGTTTTGCAAACGAAGCTGAGCTGAATAATAATATTGCAATTAATAACAGTGATCTCATAACACGTACTCCAATTGGATGATGGTTTGTGTGTGTTAAGACTCAGAGTTTTTCAAAAAAGTTCTAATAAGATGTTTATAAAATGAACAAGTAGTACAAAGGTGAAATTGCACTTTGTTAGTGATAACAAAGTGCAATTAGATGTAACTTCAATGAATTAGGTTAAACCATTACGCTTATTAAGCTTAGCGGTTAATTCACTAAATAGGCCACCAGGTTGTTGCGGTTGAACAGCAGCAGGACCACGTGCAGCATTATTATTAAATGCTGGTGTAACAGGTGCGGGGACTGCTGGCTTTTCACCAACAACATTGCCGGCTCTTGCAGCAGATTTGTCGTTAGTTTCCGCTTTTTTCAATTTTCCTGCGTTTTTCGCTAAATCACCAGCAGTAAATAATAAACCAGGTCGTGCGCCTGTAGGGGCTGGCGTTGCAACTTTTACCACAGGCATTGAAGGTGGTGGCGGCGGCGGTGGTGGTGTAACTTGGGCTACAGGAGTAACTGGGGTAGCAACTGGGGCAACAACTGGAGCAGCAACTGGCAGTTCAATGCTTCTTGCTGGCACCGTTGGAGCTACATCAACTTTCAAGAAGTTTTCATCATAATCAATCGCGGGTACGGCTGGTGCTACTTCCACAACAGGTGGTTTTGGAAGAGGGCGTCCCACTTGAATTTTAACTGCTGGCCTCTTGGCGGCAGGCTTCTTTACTGCTGCTTTAGGAGCCGCAGTTTTAGGTGCTGCTTGTACGGCGTTAGGAGCGGTAACTGTATTCGCAGCTGGTGCGTTCTTAGGAGCAACTTTAGTCGCAACTGGTACGGCTTTAGGAGCCACAACTTTAGGCTCAACACCATTATTTGCATTCTTTTTAACAACTCTTTGGCCAGCTGGCTTTAAGCCTTGTCTTAAGGTGCCAAGGAAATTAGCATCAGTAATAAAACCTGTAGGTGCGCTTGGTTTTGGATTATTTTCTTTTTGATTTTGATCATTTTGATCAATTGGACCTTTATTTGACACGGTAAATACCTCAAATTAAATTTAATGTTCAAGTAGAGTACGGATAGTTAATATAATTCGGTAGCAATTTCAGATGTGTGTTGATAATCAAAAGACGAATGGAAATAAAAAAAACAGTGCAGTTACG
>JBFXKR010000286.1:0-3557 GCA_050173595.1 Candidatus Berkiella sp. | reverse complement strand
TCGGTCCTGGTGGTGTGTTATTAGGTCCTGATGGAAAGCCAATATTAGGTCCAGATGGAAAACCACTCACAATAGGTGTGCTGGTGCACTAGCTGGCGGCGCAGGTGGATTAGGTGCTGGCGGCGCTGGTGGACTAGGTGCTGGCGGAGCCGGTGCTTTTGGCGCTGGTGGTGCTAATGGCGATCCTAATAATCCTTTTGGCAAAAGCGCTGCAGATAGAGCTAGAGAACTTCAAGAACAACGATTACGCCAACAGCGTGAATTACTTGAAAAACAACGCGCAGAACAAGAAAGACTCAAAGAACTTGAAAGACAACGCCGATTAGCTGAGCAACAGCAAAGAGAATATGAAGCCTCTGTGCAAAAAGTTGCCCAGCAAATGAAATCCTATGCCGGTAGTGCTTATGCTGAATGGGCTAAAATCCCAACACAAGCCTATGTTCAAGGTGCGTTGGCAGACAAAACATTTAAACGCTCCTCTGATGCGACATCGGCTTCGGGCGGCGCTAAATCATCATCTGGCAGCTCCTCCTCAGGTTCAAGCCCATCGGCAGCAAGGTTTGGTAATGGCAAACCTTCTCCCAAGAAAGTTTTTATCAAAGCAGGTTCTATTTTATTTGGAGTTTTAGACACTGCGGTAAATACCGATGAACCAGGCCCTGTGTTGGCAACCATTGTGGGTGGTAAATATACCGGTGGTAAATTAATCGGTACCTTTACCCATCAAGCGCAACAAACAAGCCTAACCATGTCATTCAATCAAATGACTGTTCCAAAACGTGCTAAATCATTTGGTGTTTCCGTGGTTGCAGTTGATCCAGACACTGCACGAACAGCATTAGCAACTGATTATGATCGACATTTATTACAGCGATACGGCAATTTATTCCTTTCATCCTTTTTACAAGGTTATGGTCAAGCTGTAAGTCAACAAGGAACGACAACGACGTCTCCTTTGACAGGAACGACCACTACCACAACCCCACCATTAGATGGTAAGCAACAATTTTATGTTGCAATGGGTGAAGTTGGTAAACAATGGAGCCAAGCAATTAAACCTTATTTTAATACACCTTACACGGTAACTGTCGATCAAGGTTCCAGTGTAGGTTTATTATTCCTAAGCGATGTAGATGTCAGCGATGATGAATGAGGACTCGAAATGGTCGACAATATAAATGATGATTCAAACGAACCAAATGAAAATGAAGAAGAGTTCGGAGAAGAATTTGACTTTGAATCTGAGCCGCATGACGATGCTTTAGCGCCAGACTCTGAATCAGGCGAAGAAATTCAAGAAATGGCCCCGGCGCCTAAATCAAAAAGCGTGATGTTACCGCTTATCATTGGTATCGCGGTGCTTGGTTTTATTGGCTGGAAAGCATTTACTATGCTAAGTGCTCCTAAGCAACAAGCTAAAGGTGGTCCAAAAGTCGAACAATTACAAACTCAAACAGCAGAAATTGAAGTGCAGGCTCCAACAACAGGACCTACGACAACAGCTGAACCAACCCAACCAAAATCAGCTGTTCCAAACTTATATGAAGCTGAGCAAATGGCAAAGCAAGCTGTGTCTGATGAAAAAATAACGGCCATCTTGCAAAAGAAAATTGATGAGCAATTTGCAACACAAAAACAGCAAATTGAAACAAGCCAGAAAGATGCGGCAGCTGCTGCTCAAAGTGCGGCTAACGCCAGCAAATCTGTCAACGAATTACAACAACAAGTCACTACCCTTAGCGCAACAGTACAAGACCTTGCTGCACAAATGAAAGCCATGAAAGATGCACAATTAGCTGAATTGGCAAGACAAGCTGCAAGAGAAGCGAAAGCGAAACCTAAGCCTAAAACGAAAATAAGCTCAAAAGCGGATGCATTCACTAACCCGTCTATTTCTGTGCATGCCATTATTCCAGGTCGTGCATGGCTTAGAACGGTAGATGGTAAAACAATTACAGTAACGGAAGGTGATTCAATTGGTGAGTATGGAAAGGTACTTAAAATTGATGCTCCTAATGGGCTTGTCATTACAACATCAGGGGTCACATTACGCTAAACTACATGTAACCCTTTGCATTTAAGGGAATGTGAATACATATTGATGGACTATATATCTATTCAGTGAGGAAAAATGTCAACCTTTATCGATCCCGTCTTAGATAGCATTGATGCTTTTATGGCTTGGATAGGCGGATCACTTGGCCAAACTACTGATTATTATTGCGCCATTGAAACCGCCGATAGTCGTCACACACTCGTTGCTAAAGATGGCTCATTGCTTTCTGTTATTCGACTTTATGGCGCAACCGAGCTTGTAGGACCAGCTGAATTTACACGAATTCATAGGGGGCTTATCAATACACTCTCCCCTGCTCTGTCTCGTCAAGGTCATGCGCTTCAAGTTTATTTTCATTATGACAAAGAGCTGGTGAGAGAAGAAATACGTGATATTTTTAAACCAGCCATGGCAACCGCTGATCGTCTTAAAATGGATCTGCATGATCTTTTTGAAGAGCGCATTAATCACTTATCGAAATATTGTGCCAGTGAAGACTGTTTTTTTGTTTTATGGACAAGACCCAACTCTTTAACCAAAGCACAATTTGAACAATCTAGAAAAAGTAAATTAGAGCGCTCAAGAGAAGTTAAACTGCCTTCAATGAAATTTGCACAAAACATCATGGCTGCCGTTCCAGAGCTTCGTGAAACACATGATTCATTTGTTCGCAGTGTCGTAAATGACATGCGAGATGTTAATCTTTATGGCGTGATACTTGATGTGCACCAAGCCGTTTATGAGATGCGTCGTAGTGTCGATCCAGATTACACAGATAGAGATTGGAGCCCAGTGCTGCCCGGGGATAAAATCCCAATTCGAAATTTAGCAGATGCTAAAAAACGAGATGTCTCAGAAATCGTTTGGCCACCATTAACACCGCAAATTATACCCAGAGATGGTGAGATCTTAAATTTAAGAACATGCCGTATTGGCGATAAAATATACGCAACTCATTTTATTGATTTATTTCCTCAAGAAATAAAGCCGTTTTTTGAGCTATTCAAAAAAGCATTACATTCAAGATTTCCCTGGCGCATGTCTTATCTGATTGAAAGTGATGGTATCAAGACATTAGGCATTAAACCCGTATTGGCTTCGATTTTAAGCTTTGCATCTTCTCAAAATCCTCTGATTACGGATGCAGCAGAATTACTGAATTATTACAACACCAGCACCGACTACGCTATTGTTAAATTGCGGATTGCCTTATCTACATGGGCTAGTGTTGGTGAAGAAAGACTGCTTAAAACACGTTCAGCAGAATTAGCAAAAGCGGTACAGAGTTGGGGACATTGTGAAGTTGGTGAGTTTTCAGGTGATAGTTTAGAGTCAGCACTAACAACATGTCTTGGCTTAAGCACCAATAGCGTTGCGACGCCCTCTGTGGCCCCGTTGAATGATGTTTGCTACATGATGCCCTTTACGAGACCTGCATCGCCTTGGGTAACGGGTGCAACCTTATTACGTAGCCCAGATGGCAAACCATGGCCATATCAAC
>JBFXKR010000285.1:0-3572 GCA_050173595.1 Candidatus Berkiella sp. | reverse complement strand
CAACGCCCATGGCAAAATTAATACCAAATAATTTCCCCCAGAAACGGGTCATGTCTTTATAGATTTCATTGCCAGTCAACACATAGACCGACTCCATAATGGCTAATATGAAGCCCAAACCCAAAGTAAGTGGAACAAATAAGAAGTGATATAAAGCGGTTAAGGCAAATTGTAATCTTGATAACTCAACAACGGTTTCATTAACCATCTATTTTCTCCACTGCACTTTGGAATAATGCCACAACACCAGCTTGACGCGCATTTTTGCTTAGCGGTTGACTAAAGGAAATTTTCCACAAACAAATAAGTAGAGCGACTTTAACAAGTAAAAGAAAACTAATTTTGCGAGCCAATGGATTTTTGGTCATTGTGTCATTTTATAAAATTGAAAGCATACTAACATACAATAAAACCAGATTTCGTTTAATTTTGCTACAACTAATTTAGCACCAACCGCTAAGGGAAGGAAATCATTTATTTTGGGGTTGTTTGTCGTAAGTGATTAATTTACTTTTTTAAGGTTTCTTAATACAAAATAGCCTAATAGTGCTGAGCTGATTGAGCCTAACAAAATCCCTAATCGGCTTGTTTCTCTTACTTCTGGGAAGGCAAGCCCACTGATAAACAAGCTCATGGTAAAACCGATTCCCCCTAATATAGCAACCCCATAAAGTAAGCCAAAATTAGCATGGCGTGGCATTTTGCCAAGCTTTAATTTAAGGGCAATGAATGAAAAGCCAAATATACCCACTTGTTTGCCAAGAAATAGTCCTAACATCACCCCTAAAAAAAGCGGATCAGTAAAAAAAGCCATTGTCACTTGGCTTAAGTCAATACCCGCATTTGCCAAAGCAAACAGTGGCAAAATAGCATACATCACCCAAGGATGAATACGGTTTTCAAGTACAACTAAAGGTGTGTTTGTTTTGCTTTTGCCAGCATGTGGCATACAAAATCCTAAAACCACGCCTGCCAGCGTTGCATGAACGCCTGATTTTAAAACAAAGATCCACAGAAAAATTCCTGTTATAAGATAAGGCCATATTTTGTTTACTTTAAATCGATTAAGTAAAATTAATAGTGCCACAGCAATTGTGGCTAACCCTAAACTTAAGGTTGAAAGATCTTGAGTATAAAAAATGGCAATAATGATAATGGCAAATAAATCATCATAAATTGCTAATGTTAATAAAAATATTTTTAAAGAAATTGGGATCCTATTCCCTAATAAAGAAAGCACCCCCAACGCAAAAGCAATATCTGTTGCAGCAGGAATTGCCCAGCCTGCATTATTTTCTGGATGCGCATAATTAAAAAATACATATATCAGCACGGGTGCCACTACTCCGCCAATGGCAGCAATGCCTGGTAATATAACTTGGCGTATTGATGATAAGTGTCCATCCACCATTTCTCTTTTTAGCTCTAAACCAATTAATAAAAAGAAAATAGCCATCAAACCATCATCAATCCAATGCAATATGGTTTTGCTTAGCTTAAATTCTTGCCACCCTACGGATAACTGAAACGATAAAAAGTGATGGTAGTATTCTTTTAGCGGTGAGTTTGCAATCAAGCAGGCAAGTGCACAACTAAACATGAGTAAAATCCCACTAAAGGATTCCATACTCACAAATTGATGCAGGGCTAACAGTGGTTGATTAGCTTTCAATCACAGCTCGCAAATTTAGAATAATTGATTTTAATTATAGATCTTGATTGGCCCTTAAGCGAAAAAGGCTCATTTATTACCTAAAGGAGCCTTTTATGTGTAGTTATACTTCAAACATTTTTAAATCAAAATTATCAACCAAAAGCAATACCCCGCTGATTCCTATTTCTGGACCTAACTTCATCTTGAGCATCATTCGATGAAGAGCGACGATTTCTCGCTTGAAAATCTGGCGCATAGACATTTTGCGCTCCAACATGAGGCGCTGCCCTTTGCGCCACATCCTCATGCTCATGTGCTTGTGCTAAAGCTGGTTGCCTTGACGCAAATGAAAGTCCAAATATGCCCGCCACTGCCCAAACGCCAAAACGAATAATGTTATAACCAATAAATGCAGCTAATAACACACTTAAACCTGTTTGAAGTGCTCCAAAGGCTGCAACATTTGCTAAGTTTAAACCAAAAGCTTTTAAAGCGATTGCACTGATACCTTCACCTAAAGTTTCAACCAACACCGCGCTTAACCCATAGATCATGCCAATTCCCATAAACAAGCGTTTAGCAATCCCTTGACCTACCCAAGATAATGCTTGCCATGCGTGGTTCGCAATGTATTTACCTAAAGAATAGATTGCATACCAAACTTCTTTGAAAAAGTACACCATATGATTAATACAGTGGTGGATATTTTTTGCGAAAGCTTTAATTGCTTCAAGCCCGAATTCAAACAAGGCTTTCATATTTTCGACAAAATTTAAGCAAAAATGTTTAAGCCCTTTTGCCAAAAACACCATCAGATCTTTCGCAGCCTCAAAAAAGGCTTTTAAATTTTTGATGATAGCATTTAAGATTTTTGGAATATTTATTAACACCTGCGCGATAAAATCGATAGCATTGTGCAATAAATTACTTAAAAACCTAATACTCATTTGATATAACAGTGTTAAATTATTCCATAGTGCTTTTAACAGTCTTGGAATTTGACTCAAAAATTGACCTATTTGGTTTATTAAAAATGCACCAAAACGGTAGCCATAATGAAAACCTTTTAACAACCAATTAAATACCGTGATCAAAGCATTGTATGCAAGCTGACGAAAGTTACTAAAAAAGTATTTTATATAACCAAAAACGTAATTAAAGCCATAACCTATATTAGCCAATCCCGCCTTTATCCAGACCTGCATCAGGCTGGCATAATAATTTAAATTTTTAGCCGCCCAAATCATACCATTTTTAATCTGTTGCTTTACCAAATCACTGTAGTAAGCAACGGTTTGCAATGCGCTTGCTATTTGCTCTCTTACCATTATCTTAAAGGGTGATAAATCGATACCCGCCATGATGTACTCCAATCAAGTTGTCGTTAGTGAAGCGAATATTATGCGAGTGAACGCTCACATGCAAGCATTTTTGCATAAAAATACCAAAAAATTACTTCCTAGTTGAATAACTCATTATTTTACCGCCCCTTGTTAGAGGGCATTGGCGAAGGTATTCTCATGGCATGAAAAATGAACTTGTTATATTACTGCACGGCATTGCCAGAACTTCACGCAGCATGAGAACCATTGAAAAAGCGCTGATTAAGCATGGCTATCGCGTTGCTAATATCGACTACCCTTCTCGTAAAGCAACCATTGCACAGTTAACCGCTTATGTTGATGAGAAAATTAAAGCACTATCCATTGATGAAAATACAACAGTTCATTTTGTCACTTACTCCATGGGATGTTTAATTCTTCGTGAGCTTTTAGCGCATTACCCCATCAAACCCAGTGGCAGAATCGTCTTTTTAGGCCCGCCCCACCAAGGCTAAGAAGTGGCAGAATTTTTAAAAAACAATTATTTAAATAAAAAATTTTATGGGCCAGCATGACAAGAACTCTCTACCTTTCAT
>JBFXKR010000284.1:0-3580 GCA_050173595.1 Candidatus Berkiella sp. | reverse complement strand
ACTCATATTCTTTGAAAACATATCATCAGTAATAGGCATAAACGCTGTTTTTTCTATCATTGTCGAAGCCATCATCATGCCAGTGCGATGATATTTTACGTCGTCAGGTGATGAAAAAGCCGATTCAAAAAGCCGAGTAATTGCATCACCTATATGGCTGCTAAAATGCGCCACACTGGCAACACCAAAAGGTACATTCTTAACAATCCTTGGGGTATCACCGTAAATTCTATCAATGATAACGATCTCCGCTTTTGGAACAAATAATAAAGAATATGCCAAGGTATAACCTAAAAACCATTTCGAGAGGATTACAACATTACCTTTGAGAATTGAATAATAAGCCACGGCAACTACAGCAAAAAGAACTGCAAAATTTAATATAGTGCCATAGTCATCGCTTTTAGCGATGCCTGCAATCCCATTAAATACATTATCTAAGTAAGGGCCCGCTCCATATGTGATAATCTCAAATGCCATAATGCACCTACCGCTGAATTACATTTGATGAATTTTTCATGCCCGAAGCATATTGGCTTGCAATTTCTTTTTCGACATTTTTCGCTTTTTCAATCAAAGAAAGAACTTGATTGGCTTGCTCAGCTGACTTTGCTCTTTCACGATCCACCTGCTCTCTGGCTTTTTGCATCTTAACGAAAAAATCACCTCCTATTTTCCCTAAATCATGCTCAGAGCGCGATATTTCTTCAACGGCTTTGATATTTTCAACTAAAAAAGCATAGAGCAAATCAAATGCAATTAATTCACTATAATAATGAATATCCATAAGCTTGGTTGCTGGTGCATAAGTCGTATACACATTTAGAATTCGATAAACAGGGATTGAAGTCGTATTTAATAATGCCTTATGTGAAGGCTTTAGTTCTTCGTCGTGCTCCATTGCATAAACCATTTCATTAAGCGCTTGCGTAATTTTTACACCTAATGCCTTGCTTGAACTTATTTTTAATGGTTTTAATTTAGGTCGTAAGCAGCCGTTTTTCTCATAGGTATCACATGCATAAACTGTAGCATCTCCACCATAAACTATGGCTTGCAGTAGATTGCTATGCGTTGATAATGATGGCAAATCTAAAATGCTCAAATTGCCATTTTCATTCCTCGAAAAAATAATTGTGCCAGATAAAGACATCATAAATTCAGCAAATTCATTATCATTGCCAAATATTTGTGAATTTTTAATCGCTTTCCATGCCATATTAAGGTTAGTGATTGGATTATTAGCATTTGATTTAGATGAAGAATTACCTTTAGCACTGCAATGAACCCGAGAATCAAAATATGACGATGACTCACCATTTTGATTTGCATTAGCTCGGCATAAAACATCTTGTGTCGCTTCTGTTTGCGGCCAAATCATTCCCAATCCCATTGCAGCGGTTTCACAACTATTAATATTGAATTGATTAATATTTTGAGCCCATTGATTTAATTGTTCCACCTCATTCGCCAACATTGGCATTACTGTTTTTAGTCCAATGGCAAAAGCTAGTGATTGTGCGTTATTACCAATGTTGCGCATCATATTCACCAATTGATCTGAATTAATATATGAAAACCCACCGGTAAATAGATCTATCCCTCCGCATCCTGCACTATAATTTGGTAATTGCATTGATACAGGATGAATAATACGAGGAGGGGTTCTAGCATAAATTGAACCCCCCGTATAATATCCTGCGCTTTGTCCTTTATAAGCATTTGGACCAGATACATTATTGATTTCAGCATAGCTATCAAAATATTTTTCAAGCTCATGCTCCAAAGAAGCATTTGAAGCAGAACATAAGCAAACGCTAATGATTAACAGTACGTAGCGTAGCATGCTCTCTCCCCTTTAAATTTTCATAAAATAATAAGAATCTTTGTTCAAGCTCACTTCGACTAATCAAACCAAATGCAATCGGGATAACTTCATCTTGTAACGGGGACACTGCATAAATTGCAGGCACCTGGATGATACCCCATTTTTCAGCAATTCCGTTATCAGATTTAAATATGTTAAACCCTTTTGTTGCCTTGCCATCTAAGCTAATTGCTAATACTTTTATTTTGTATCTGTCACCAAAAGTCCTTAATATGGGCGAAAACCTTTCGCAATATGGACAATTTGACTTATAAAAGTAGAAAATTCCATAATTTTGTGCGATATCACTGATAGCCATGTTAATTACTTGAGAATTTTCTTTTTGCTTAACTTGCTTTGCCAGTTCGCTTGTTGGAAAACGTAGGGAGTAGTTTAACTCGGGATGTTTAGAAATGACCCATTGCCATGTTTTTGAAAACTTTTCAGCCTGATCTGTCCATAATTCTTGTGTTTTTATATATTCATATACGTTTTTTTCATTTGGTTCCAAAAGTGCTTTAGCACGTTTCGTTTCAATCTCTTTTTTAATGTTCTCTATCGTTTCAAGTGGAGACATGGTAGATAATTCTGATGTCACTTTGCCCTTGTCATCATCTTTTGATGATTCATACCAATGCCAACCATGTGCATGTGATTCATAATATCCTGCCTCAACAAAAGATGAGGCAGCAATCAGCATTACACCAAAAAGGTATAAACTAGAATTCTTGAGCAAATTTAAGATCGGGATCATGGCTTCTTTTAGTCTCTTCTACAAGCCTATTTTTACCTTCAATAAGCTTCATTTTGTCTTCACTTAATTTGACATCTTTATAAACAACAGTCGTGATATAGTACCAATTAAGTGGATTAAGCTTGGAATGCCAAAGTTGCTTTGTTTGTAAATCAATTTGAGCATCTTCAGCGTCTTTAAATGTGCCATATCTTACATTATCCCAATCGTTACCATTGGTATCAGGATAACGAATAGTGGTATATTTTTTAGAAAATCCTGCACATAAATTTTTAAATAAATGGTTCTCTTTACCCTCTTCCCAAGAGGCTGAAAATGAATCAACTCTTCCATTGATAAAATGCATTTCTCCTTCAACAACCTTTCCATGCTTTTGCCAATCGGGAAATTGTTTAAACGAAAGGGTAGGTAGATCTAATATATCTTTCCCATTGTCATCTTTATCAAATTTGACCGTATATTTTATATGTGCTTGATCTAGCTTTTGTTTAACATCATCAAAGGTAGTTTTTCCCAAATCGATGCCTATATACTCTTTACCTTGACAGTTGAAGCTCATCAAAGCCAGAGCGCTGAAAAAAAGAGCTAGTTTTGTATTCATAATTAGTTTCCCTTAATCAAATGCGAATTAACTGCTTGGTGAATTTTTTTAGACAAATCGTGTTAATTTGGCAGTATAGTCTTGTTTCTGATCTCTTCATAAAGCTCAGAAAAATCTATTTTATTCCAATCAAGGGCCTGTAAATCTTGCGGGGTTAGCGGTAAGCAAACAGGATTATCAGGCTCACCAAGCGATCATCCCAACTGATTTATAGCACCTTGCTGGATTATTATCGCAAGTTAAGAAGGAAAAACACAGTAACAATATTTCTTATCCACACATTCACAAACTATTTACGATGAACTATACTCCCCTCCAGCAATTACGCTTTGACCCTCTATTGCCATGCGAAATAACT